>NZ_PUED01000099.1 GCF_003024925.1 Paramuribaculum intestinale | reverse complement strand
GAACTGGCTCGCAATGCGGCATCGGATATTCTTGACAATGATCCGTTTTTAGAGAAGCCTGAACATGTGGCTATGCGCCGGGAGTATGACAGGATGTATCAGCGTGCGAGCGACTGGAGTCGCATATCCTGACCGGCGGATGGATAAGTTATGGTTGCGTTAACGCTAAGTGATACAACACTTTTTAATAATGGTTAATCGCCGGATTGTGGTGTTTTTACAACCATATCGATAATTTGGGTTATTTTCACAATTATACTTAAGTGGTTGATATGTCAACGATTGGCTTGCGTGGGTTGTGGCATTATGTCGCAAAGTGCTCACGATGAGCTGAAATTGTTTGTTCTTGTCGAAAAAAACTGCTATCTTTGAGCATCTTTCAACGGAAAAGCAAAAAAAATCTAAAATATTCATGGAAAAAACATTAGTGATATTCAAGCCTTCCGCAATGGAGCGTGGCTGTGTCGGACAGATACTGGCACGATTTCAGCAGAAAGGTTTGATAATATCCGGCATCAAGATGATGTGGCTCGATGAGGCCATTCTGCGGGAGCACTACAGTCATCTCGTCGAAAAGCCTTTCTTCCCTCATCTTCTCAAGGCCATGATGGCGTCGCCAGTGATAGTCGTATGCCTTGCAGGTCTGGATGTCGTTAATGTTGTCCGCATGATGACAGGATCCACCAACGGACGCGAGGCGCAGCCTGGCACTATCCGTGGCGATTTTGCGATGAGCAATCAGGAGAATATCATCCACGCCTCTTCAACAGCAGAAGAGGCCGTTGTCGAGATCGGGCGCTTTTTTAAGCCTGAAGAGATATATGAATGGAAGCCGGAATATATGGATTTTATCTATTCTTCGTTGGAGATAGACTGATTGAAACTTATAACTGACCTGAAAAGAGTAATTACAAACTATTGATGATCCAGTTAAAACATATAGCAGTAGCGGCTGCAATGACCGTTATGTCGGCGATGATGCCGGCTCAGGCGCAATTCAAATTGCCCGACAATCACAACAAAGAGCATGAAGATCTGCTCGCATCGCAGAAGCCGCTTTCGGCCGACATAAAAGTGATCAACACGCTGAAGTATATCAGCGAACTTTCAAAGGTAGAGATGCCTGATGAAGCGGAGGTGTATGGTGAATATTGGGAGAGCGCCAGCGTAAACCCCTATGTAAACGCTGTGATTCCTGATACAAAAGACATAGATGTCAGTGGATACTATCATCCTGTGCCCGGACATGTCACATCGAATTACGGTTATCGTCCGCGCTTCGGCAGAGTGCATCGCGGTATAGACCTGAAACTTGCCGTCGGTGATACCGTACGTGCAGCTTTCGACGGTAAGATCCGCATGACAAAATTTGAGCGACGTGGTTATGGCTACTATGTTGTGATCCGTCATGACAATGGCATGGAAACCGTCTACGGGCATCTGTCGCGATTCCTTGTTAAACCCGATCAGCGGGTCAAGGCCGGAGAGCCTATAGCTCTCGGAGGCAATACCGGTCGCAGTACCGGCCCACATCTTCATTTCGAAACGCGTTTCATGGGCGTTGCCATCAACCCGACCCAAATAATCGACTTTGAAAACAAGGTTACACACAAGGATGTTTTCTCGTTCAACAAGGCTGTTCACAATAAAGTCGTTGCAAAGAAAAGAACGACAGCCCGGCGCAAGGCAACAGCAAGAAGAGCGACAAAAAGGACTTCAAAAAAACGTTGACTGTTTGTAATCTGAGAGAACATAAAACCAATGCCCCGTGATTTCCGGCAAAGATATCACGGGGCATTGTTTATATCATCGATGAGAAATAATGACTGTCAAAGAAAAGGATTGGAGTTGATCTCACGCGCAATGGTTGTCGACGGCCCGTGACCGGGATAAACCATGGTGTCTGGCGGTAGTGTCAGAAGCCCCGACCGTATAGACCGGATTAGTGTGGCATGATCCCCTCCGGCCAGATCGGTGCGGCCGATGCTGCCGTTGAAAAGCGCGTCGCCTGTCACGACAAATCCTCCTTCGGGAGAGTACAGGGCTATGGAGCCGGGTGAATGCCCGGGTACTTCGATCACGTCAAGCCATTGCTTGCCGAGATAGATTTTGTCGCCCATGTTCACTTCTATATTGATCTTCACCGGTGTGTCGTGCGCTCCCTGCAGATGGAATGCACGAGCCTGTGCGGCCCGCATCTTTCCAAGCGGTGCATCGGCTCGGTGGGCTGTAAGGCCTACATGATATGTTGCCTCGACATATTCGTTGCCCATTGTGTGATCGATATGAAGGTGAGTGTCGATAAGCCTGACAATATCAAGCCGGTTGTCGCTTACAAAACGTGAGAATTCCTCGCACTCGGCAGGATTGGACATGCCCGGATCCACAACGGCTGTATGGAGTGTCAGCTCATCCCATATAAGATAAGTGTTGACTCCGAAAAGATTGAATTCAAAGCTATGGATTTTCATATTCTTACGTATAGAAGCTTTTTGGCAGAGAAGTATTCCTCGTCAAACCAGTCGGATACCGGCACCTCAAGCACCGGCCGCCGAGTGGCGTCGATCTCCGTTTTCAGATCGCCCCCTTTTAGGCATATCAGCCCGTCGGGAAGCGTAGAGCGGTCGTTATGCGCTATGTTTTTGGTGACGAGCGGCACAAGCTGGTCAAGGGTCATTACGGCGCGGCTGACAACGAAATCGAATTTCTCACGGCATTCGCCGATATCACCATGCTGTATGCTGACATTCGTCAGACCGATAGCATCGGCCACCGCCTGCGCCACACGAAGCTTCTTCCCGATGCGATCAATAAGGTGGAAATGACAGTCGGGCCACATGATGGCCAACGGTATGCCGGGGAAGCCTCCACCGCAGCCCATATCAAGCAATCGTGATCCGGAAGCCGGAGTCATGAACTTTGCTATCGCAAGAGAATGCAGCACGTGATGCACATACAGGTTGTCAATATCCTTGCGGGATATGACATTGATTTTTGCATTCCAGTCGGAATACAGAGTACCCAGCGCGGCAAAACGCTCGCGCTGGGTTTGTGTCAGCTCAGGGAAATATCTGATTATTTCCTCCATTGTGTTTTCAGTTATGTGTGATTCGTTTTAAGCTGATATAGCTGTGGTTAGTGTGGTCTGAATACGGACTGCAATGTCGTTTTGATTTGATCGTGCAGATTACTGCACAAACCTTATGATCGCTGTGCTGGGCCTTTATTGCTTCGGCAGATTGAGTCTGGTCAGTTGCATCATCACCTGTCCATGATCGTCCTTGAGCAGAGCGGTGTCCTTGTCCTTGCCGGGGATGGCCGTTTCAACCTGTTCGAGCACCACAAGGAATTTCTGCTCGCGCTCCATGTCAGGACAGGCCATGCGGGTCGTGGCCAGATTGGAGAATTGCAGCGAATTCTGTTTTGCGGGGTCTACGAATATCGATCCGTTGAGGATGTTACACCCTGTGTTGCCGTGAACCTTCAGTTCAGGAAGGTCGATGACCATCTGCATTTCGGCGTCGGCAGGGATGTTTTTGCCGTCGAGCACGCTTACACGCCATGCCCCGTTGAGAAATGTCAGGTCGCTTTTGCGCATTGTCATAGTAGTGGAATCAGAGGCGTTTTTCAGATAAAGGATATAGTCATTTGAAATTTTCTCGATTTTGAAGTGAGCCATCGAATTGAGCGCCGTGCCGATTCCAAGCTCATACTTCGCATCGGCACAATATCTCATCGTCGACAGAAAGTCGTTGACCGGACGGATATCTCCCTTCGGGGTGACAGCTACACGGCCGTTGAGATAATTGCATCCGTCATTGACATACAGCTTCATTTCAAATGGATTGACCGCCGTGGTGTCAAAAATAAGATACGGACGCTCTTCACCGGTCACTTCCATCCCACCGACGTTGGCTATGGTCCATTCGCCGTAAAGCACCCGGTCAATAGCCGCGACGGTCTGTTCGGGAGTCTTGGTTTCCACCACATCAGTCTGCCGGTTGATAGTGGCGGCCGGGGTTTCGGTTTTCTTGAAAACTGAGCATCCCTGTGCTAAAAGACAGAGAGCTGCGCCGGCCAGTATGGCGTTGTTGCGTATGGATTTGTAGTGTGCCATATAAATAATCTGTGAATTAGTTGATGTTTCTGTTTGTTCAAAAGCAACTTACTTAATATAAATGGTGGTAAATAGGAGAAGGTTCACCTCTTCCGCCTACAAAGTTAACATTTTAAGCTAAAATACGCAAAAACTGGTGTCGGTTGCTATAGGTCGATTTATACGAAGGTGCTCTTCAGCCGCAGGATATATTGCTATGTGACTGACTCCCGACTCCTGTTCAGGTCTTATTTGGCCGGTGTGCATGTTGTGAACACAGTGTGCATTGTGTCGTATGGCTTTTTTTGAGTAATTTTGTGGTCATTATGGATAAGGAAAGAGGCATTTTATTGAAACTGTTCCTTACGTTCATGAAGATCGGGGCTTTCACATTTGGAGGTGGATGGGCCATGATCTCGATCATAGAGCGTGAGGTGGTGGATAAGCACAGGTGGCTTGCCAAAGACGAGTTTCTTGACCAGCTTGCGGTGGCACAGTCGCTGCCGGGTATATTGGCTGTCAATATTTCTGTTGCTGTCGGTGATCGTCTGAAGGGGACACGGGGAGCCGTATCGGCTGCATTGGGAACTATATTGCCTTCGTTTTTGATCATTCTGTGTATCGCAATATTTCTTACACCTGATCTTATAAAAAACAATCCGGTGTTAAGCAGTATTTTTGCCGGCATACGTCCGGCGGTAGTGGCACTGATCATAGCTCCGGTGATCACTACGGCAAGGGCGGCGCACATAGGCTGGCGTACGGTCTTGATTCCGGCAGTTGTGGCGTTGTTGATATGGTCGAAATGGCCGGTTGTGTCCAATCCGATCATATTTATAGTGCTTGGCGCAGCGGGCGGGTATATGCACATGAAATTTTCCATGACACGTCTGCGCGGGCGTGAAGACAATGCGAAAGGAGGTGACAGATGATATATCTAAAGCTTATATGGGCATATCTCAAGATCGGTTTGTTCGGGTTCGGCGGAGGATATGCCATGCTTGCGCTCATAGAGCGTGCGATAGTGGGACCGAGATGGATCACATCGCAGATGTTCACCGATATCGTGGCTATATCCCAGATGACTCCAGGGCCGATTGGCATAAATTCGGCCACATATATAGGCTATGTGGCGCCGGGAGTATCCGATCCGGCTTTTGTCGGTCCGTTATGGGGCCTACTCGGATCGCTCACCTGTACTCTTGTAGTCGTTGTGCCGTCGTTTATCCTGACGCTTTATGCTTCGCATTTTATACAGCGTCATAAAGACAGCGCCATTGTCAAGGGTGTGTTTGCCGGATTGCGACCGGTGGTAGTCGGACTGATAGCTTCGGCGGCGTTGTTGCTCATGAATTCAGCCAACTTCGGTTCGACTTCCGCTGATGTGATCAAAAGCGTGGCGATCTGTGTGGCAGCGTTTGTGATGGTGTTTTTCATCAAATGGCACCCGATACTGGTGATATGTCTGGCCGGAATAGCCGGCTATATCATGTTTTGATTTTTTTTGATTGCTCACCGGATTAGAGAGTATGCCTGACGGATTAATTGTTTTCCCAGAGTCCACGCTGACTAAAGCGTCTACTGCGTTTGATTGGTGGCGGGCGGAGGCACAGCGTTGTGGCATAAGATTGGCTGTAGCTTTTGCCGAGCAAATTCAGATGCGTTATGTTGATGGCAATGCATTGACTCTTATTGGCGGACGACAGATCGACACTCCGCGTTTCGCGGTCATGCGCGGATATTTCCGCGACATATCGTGCCATTTCGAGCGTTTAGGCATACCGGCTGTCAACCGTTGGATCTCCATGCAGGAGAGTGCCGATAAGATTCTGACTCATCAGGCGCTTACTGCAGCAGGGCTTCCTACGCCGGTTACGGTTTATCCGGCTTCGGCTCTGAGTTATGATGATGCGTGCGAGGCTATCGGAGCCCGTAGGTTTGTCATCAAGCCGATCGAAGGCTCCTGTGGAGTGAATGTGTTTCTGGTCAATAGCTGCGATGAATATGATCATGCCATCAAGTCAGCCGGATCGGACGCACTGATACAGCACTATGTGAGGTCGAGCAGCGGACGCGACCTGAGGGTCTGGACGGTGGGAGAGCATACGGTCGGGTGTGTGATGCGTCATTCGTCCTCGTCGTTTCGCTCAAATTATGCCCAGGGTGGAAGTGCGAGTGTCTGTGCTCTGTCTGATGACGCGGCACGGATGGCGGTGGCTGCGGCCCGGTGTCTGGGACTTGAGTTTGCCGGTGTGGATCTGCTTTTTACTCCCGAGGGAGGATTCACCGTCTGCGAGGTCAACGGCAATGCCGGATTCCGCACTCTTTCGGCCGTAGATCGCCACTCGCCGATTCTGAGGCGTTTGTTTGAATATATAACTGACAGATATGTGCAATAATATAGAAGAATCATATAGAAGAGTCCTGTCGGAACTCAACGACGGCTATACCGCTTTTCACAAGGTAGGAGCCGTAGCCATTGATCCGGGACTTGATACGACGATGGAACTCGCCCGACGCCTTGGCGACCCGCAGAACGCTTATCGTACAATCCATGTGGGAGGCACAAACGGCAAAGGGTCGGTGGCACATACACTTGCGTCGGTGCTTCAGAGTGCCGGTTATCGTGTGGGACTTTACACTTCGCCGCATCTGCTCGACTTCCGCGAACGCATACGCATCGATGGCAAAATGATAGCGCGCTCGGAGGTAGTGGCCTTTATGGAGCGGTTCAAAAAGGTGGAATACGGCTTTCACCCGTCGTTTTTCGAAGTCTGCACCCTCATGGCATTCTGGTGCTTTGCCAAGGCAGGGGTGGATGTGGCCGTAGTGGAGGTGGGGCTTGGCGGACGCCTTGACAGCACCAACATTATAACTCCGATGCTATCTGTCGTCACCAACATATCGCTTGACCATACAGGGCTCCTCGGAAATACAGAGCCTCTCATAGCTGCCGAAAAAGCCGGGATATTCAAGCCCGGAGTGCCGGCGGTCGTCGGAGAGGCTCAAGGTGAGGTCAGAGCTGTTTTCGAGCGTAAGGCAGCCGAGATTGGAGCACCGTTGGTTTTTGCAGCTGATAGCGATGAGATCAAAGAGGTGTCGGTCGGTAATGAAGGTATGCAATGTTATGATACTGTCGGTTTCGGCCATATAGCATCGCCGCTTACTGGCGAATGTCAGTATCATAATGCATTGACTGTGCTCGAAGCTGTAAAATCGTTGCGTCGGTCGCAGCTCGATATCACTGCCGAGGCAGTCCGGGCGGGGTTCTCGCAGGTCTGCGTTCTTACAGGATTGATGGGTCGGTGGACGATCGTGGATCGGCATCCGTTGACTGTCTGCGACACTGGTCATAATCCCGGCGGATGGATCTACACCGCCCGTCGTCTAAAGACATTTGGTGGTCAGGCAGTCCGTCTGGTGATAGGATTTGTCTCCGACAAGGATGTCGATTCAGTCCTTGGCTTATTGCGTGGTATTCCGCGGCTGCATGTATATGCTTGCCGTCCGTCGGTCGATAGAGCGCTTCCGGCCACGATGCTCGCTGAGAAAGTGAATGATGCCGGACTACAGCTGGCGTCTGTCGACGATGAGGTGTCGCGGGCATATGGCAATGCCGTGGCCGACGCGTCGGAGTCGGATATGATCTTTGTAGGCGGTTCGACTTTCGTTGTAGCCGATTTCCTTGCGTCGCGAGGTCTCGGTTGACGCAGGGTCGATAGATGGTTGTAAAAGTAAACCGACGATGTCGTGTCCAGTGGGGACTATCGTCATCGTCGGTAATGTATCCTGTCAGCGTGGTGGTTATCGCACGGCGATGGTCTCGATCTCGACAAGCACCTGCTTGGGAAGCTCGCGGACAGCGACAGCCGAACGTGCCGGGAACGGAGCGGTGAAGGATTCGGCATAAACCTCATTCATGGCAGTGAAATCAGCCATGTCGGCCAGAAATACTGTAGTCTTGACCACATTGTCGATAGTCAGACCGGCCTCGGCAAGTATTGCTTTGATATTGGCGATTGACTGTGCTGTCTGAGCCTTGATGCCTTCGGGGATCTCACCGGTGGCGGGGTTTACAGGTATCTGTCCGGAGATGAATACCATGTTGCCCAGGTCTATTGCCTGGCTGTAGGGACCGATGGCCGCGGGAGCGGCGGTTGTTGCGATCTGTTTTTTCATTGCTTTGATGGATTTATATTGAGTGAAATGATGTTTGTCGTGTCAGCTGCCGAGATCATCTGATCGGTGACCTCGTCGCAAAATCTGTCGATTGATTCAAACCGTTGGCTGAATTCGGGTATGAAGTCAGATTTACCTTCATGTTGCATTAGTCTGATCACCCGTCCTATAGTCAGTCGGGTGACGTCGACAGCCGGCTGCAGCGGATGTTCGGTTTGTCCCGATCCGTTGTCGATGAAATTGATGAGTCCTATTTTGTGCAGACATTTCACAATCGGGGTGACCAGCGCTACCGGCAGGCCATAGTCGGCTGACAGTTGTCGTGATGTTATTGCCGCCTCGCCTTCGACAAAACGCCGTGAGATGACAGCCATTATCGCTACAGCTACTTTACGTCGGTAGGCGATCGAAATGTTGTCAACATCCTGATAAAAATTAAACTGTCCGGCATTCTGCGACGCATAACACAGCAGAGCGCCGATAAATGTTACCAGCCATACAAGCTGAAGCCAGATCAGCAGCAAAGGCAGGAATGAAAATGATCCGTAGATGGCATTATACTTCGAAACGTACATCTGTCCGCTCACAAACACCCATTGCAGCAACTGGAAGGCTGCACCGACAAACAGGCTTACAATGGCGGCCGGCTTGAACTTCACTTTTGTGTTGGGGATGAACAGATAGCTGACAAGAAAAAACAGACACGTGAATATGTAGCTGCCGAGATCAAGTAGCCAGTTGACTGTCGGTTTGAGAAAATCCACATCGATAAGTTGTTGGAGTGTGGAGGATACAAGCAGCGAAAGGCTTGCCGAACAGATCATGAACACGGGCAGCGTAAGCAGTATGGCCAGATAGTCGGTCATTTTGCGGAACATTGAGCGGCCGCCGCTGAGATTCCATATATGATTGAACGAATCCTCTACATTGCCGAGCAACGATATCAGGGTCCATAGCAGCACTACTACGCCAACGCCGACGAACACTCCTTCGGATGTCTGGGCCAGATATGAGTCGACAAAACGGAATGCAGCCTGCAATGCTGTGTGCTGGGCGGGGAAGAAGCTCAATATCTCGGATTCCATAAGATTCTGAAAGCCGAAACCGCGGGCTATGGCAAACAGCATGGCAAGTGCGGGCACCAGGGCAAGAAGAGTGCGGTAGGTCATCGCACAGGCCTGACTCTGCAGATCGGCATTGAGAAATCCTCTCACAGACAGATTGATGATCTTTGTCAGATGCACTATAGGACGGTCGGCAGTGTCGCGCCATACGCCTACGG
>NZ_PUED01000098.1 GCF_003024925.1 Paramuribaculum intestinale | reverse complement strand
CAGATTATGTCAGCATACCGCGTTTCTTCATGGCGCTTGTTTCGCTGAGTTTTGCGGTTTACCTCGTCCCTGGTCTTTGGGGAGCGCCGCTGAAGAGTGTCAGCGCTTTTGTTCCGCCGCTCTATACCCAGGATTTCAACCTCTATGCCGGAGGCGATTTCAAGGAGTTTGACGATTACGACGAAGGAATGCGTTATGCTGCTGAAAACGGTCGTCCGGTGCTCATTGACTTCTCCGGATACGGATGTGTCAACTGCCGCAAGATGGAGGGAGCAGTGTTTGATACCGAAGTCATCTCAGGTATAATCCGCGATAACTTCGTCCTTATCAAGCTTATGGTCGATGACAAGACTGATCTCGCTACACCCGTGACAGTAAACGAAAACGGCAAAGATGTGCGGCTCGTCACCGTCGGCGACAAGTGGAGTTATCTGCAGCGTAGCAAGTTTGCCGCCAACAGCCAGCCATATTATGTGATGCTCGACAATGACGGCAACGTCATCGAGCAGCCATATTACTACGATGAAAACGTCGAGAAATTCGGTGAATGGCTCGGACGTGGCATAAAGAATTATTCCGATGGAAAATAAATCTACGCAACTCAAGGCTGAAGCCATAGGGCGTGTTATTGATACACTCGACCGTCTGCGTGTTGAGTGTCCGTGGGACCGGAAGCAGACCAATACGTCGCTCCGCTCCAACACCATAGAGGAGGTCTACGAGCTTTGTCAGGCCCTGATGGATGATGACACAGCCAATATCCGCAAGGAGCTCGGCGATGTGTTGCTCCATATCCTGTTCTATGCTAAGATCGCAGAGGAGAAGGGACAGTTCGATGTGGCAGATGTGGCCGATTCGCTCAATCAGAAGCTGATTTACCGTCATCCACATGTTTTCGGCAATGTACAGGCCGACGATGCCTCGCAGGTGTCGGAAAATTGGGAAAAACTCAAACTCCGCGAAAAGGATGGCAACCGAAGCGTGCTGTCGGGCGTGCCGCAGGCGCTCCCGGCTCTGATCAAAGCATACCGTATACAGGAAAAGGCTGCCAACGTCGGATTTGACTGGCCCGACAACCAGGGGTGCTGGGACAAGGTCAGTGAGGAGATCGGTGAGTTACGCGCCGAGGTCGACAAGGCCGATAAAGAGGCGATGGAAAAGGAGTTTGGCGATGTGATGTTCAGTCTCGTCAATCTCGCGCGAAAGCTTGGAATTAATCCTGAAAACGCGTTGGAGTGTGCCAACCGCAAGTTTATCAGTCGCTTCAACCACATAGAGCAGACGGCCAAGAAAGCCGGCCGGTCAGTCGATTCGATGACTCTCGAAGAGATGGATGCGCTGTGGGACGATGCCAAAAAACGCGAGTCGTGATGAAGCGTGTTGTGATATCGGCCATGATGGTTGCGGCCGTGGTCTTGATGGCAGCAGGCCGCAATGTGCGCCGCTGCTCGGCATCATCTACAGGCAATCTGACTCTTCTTGCTGACAGCATCGACTTTCGCTCCGACCTTGCCCGGCTTTATGGCCAGCTTCAGGGACGTCCTCACACTTCAGACCGGATAGACCGTATCTACGTGTCGGTCAACGGTGTCGAGAAGGATGCATCCGATATTGACGGAGTAGATTTCAAGCGATGGTTTCAGTGGGAGGATGACGGGCTGATACCAGTCGAGATAGATCTGCCTCCGATGAAGCCCGGATCGGTAGTCAGAGTTTACGCTGCAGGTCCGCGTGGCGTGACCACGTGGGTTGTGAAGGTTGGCAAATCCACACGGAAGTGAAAGTATGCATTACAGAGAAACCGAGTGTGGCGCGCGATATCGCTGCTATACTCGGAGCAAATGACCGTCGCGACGGATATTTCGAGGGCAACGGTTACCGTGTGACATGGACTATCGGTCATCTGTGCTGCCTCAAGGAGCCTCACGATTATACTGAGGGCTGGCGGAGATGGGCGTTGTCGGTGTTGCCGATGCTTCCGGCAAGGTTCGGAATAAAACTTCTGCCCGAACAGCGCTATCACCAGCAGTTCGACGTCATAGATTCGCTGGTGAAGGATGCCGACGAGGTGATCAACTGCGGTGATGCCGGCCAGGAGGGAGAGCTGATACAGCGGTGGGTCATGCAGAAGGCCGGACTGAAATGCCCGGTCAGGCGTCTGTGGATATCGTCGCTGACCGACGATGCCATACGCGAGGGTTTCAGCAAACTCCGGCCGTCGGCCGATTTCGACAATCTTTATTACGCGGGGCTGTCCAGAGCCATTGGCGACTGGATACTCGGCATGAACGCCACACGCCTCTATTCGCTTAAGTATTCCAGTCCGGGCAAGGTGCTGTCGATCGGACGCGTGCAGACCCCCACGCTCGCCCTGATAGTGGCGCGTCATCGTGAGATCGTTGATTTCAAGCCTGAGGACTATTGGGAACTGCACACGATCTACCGTACCGCAAATTTCAGTTCGCTTCATGGCAAGTTTACGTCTGAATCAGAGGCACAGGCGGCTGTGGAGGCCATCAAGGGACATCCCCTCACAGTGACGGATGTCAAGGAAAAGGCCGGACGTGAGGCTCCGCCACGTTTGTTCGACCTCACATCGCTGCAGGTCGAAACCAACAAAAAGTGGGGATGGTCCGCCGACGAGACCCTCACGCTCATACAGTCGCTCTACGAGAAAAAAGTGACTACATATCCCCGTGTCGACACCACCTATCTGAGTGACGACATATATCCCAAGATTCCGGATATATTGCGCCGGATGACCCCTTATGCGGCTCTGACAGCCCGGCCGCTCGCCGGCAAGTTGCCCAAGAGCAAGAAAGTGTTCGATAATTCGAAAGTCACCGACCACCATGCCATAATTCCCACCGGAGAGTCGCCTGCGGTGCTTGTAGGCAATGAGCGTAAGCTCTACCACCTGATAGCGCTTAGGTTTATATCGGCATTTTATCCCGACTGTACATTCTCTACCACTACAGTCACGGCCGATATTGACGGACAGGGATTCAAGGCTACCGGCAAGGTAATCACGTCGGCCGGATGGCGCGAGGTCTATGCCGGAAAAGACGATGCCGAGCCGGCGTCCGACGCTGATGCTTCGGAAGATTCAAAGGTGTTGCCTCCGTTTGTGGTGGGTGAAAGCGGCCCCCATGATCCGCAGCTTCAGAAAAAGACCACTCAGCCTCCGAAACAGTACACGGAGGGAACACTGCTGAGAGCTATGGAGTCGGCCGGAAAAACGGTCGAAGACGAGGCGCTGCGCGAGGCCATGAAGGAAAATGGCATCGGACGTCCGTCGACGCGTGCGGCGATAATCGAGACCTTGTTCAAGCGTGGTTATATAATGCGACAGCGTAAGAATATAGTGCCGACACAGGCCGGCATGGATCTCATCGACACGATCAATGAGCCGCTTCTCAAAAGCGCGCAGCTGACCGGTATATGGGAAAACAAGCTGCGACGCATAGAGCGTGGCGACTATTCGGCGCGTGAGTTCATCGACGAGCTGAAGGCCATGATCAGCGAGATTGTCGGCAATGTGATGCGCGACAATTCACAGCGGCGGATTCATGTGGCCGACGCGCCCTCCGATTCGAAAAAAAACGGATCGTCCGATGATGCGGCACCCAAGGCGCCGCGTAAGCGTGCGCCGGCTGTAAAGTCGCTTGAAGCCATAGCATGTCCGATATGCGGCACAGGGCATATCATCAAGGGACGTACGGCCTACGGATGTAGCCGTTATAGTGAGGGATGCACGTTAAGGCTAAATTTTGAGGAGTATGCGGCCGATCTCACTCCGGCCAAACTTAATCAGTCGATCAAGAAAAAGTTCAAGAAATGAATGATGAATTGTTCCCTGTCGTCGATGAGAATGGCGATGTCATAGGTTCGGCTACCCGTGGCGAATGTCATTCCGGTTCAATGAAACTACATCCTGTTGTGCATCTTCATGTGATTGACCGCCACGGGCGCATCCTGTTGCAACGTCGTTCGCCCGACAAGGATATACAGCCTGGGCGGTGGGACACGGCTGTAGGCGGGCACGTCGATTATGGCGAAAGCGTGCGTGACGCTCTAATGCGTGAGTCGCGCGAGGAGCTGGGTATTGACGCGTCGGCAGCTGTGGAAGTGACTCATTACGTTTTTCAGTCGCAGCGTGAGCGTGAATATGTCAATACATTCTTCCTGAGGGTTGATGCCGATGATTTCAAGGCATGTCCTGACCCGGTGGAGATCTCCGAGATAAGATTCTGGACGGTCGACGAAATCCGTGGTTCACTCGGCTTAGGAGAATTGACGCCAAACTTCGAGATGGAGTTCAGTCGATTGCTACCTGAATTGTTATTGAACTGATAAGTGACTCGCAAAACACGGGTTGCTGATGAGTTTGATAATATCAACTAATTTTAAGTCGGGTTATGAATCTTAACGATACGCTTCAGCTTGTGGCTGTCGTGGCCATACTGGTTGTCTGTGTGGTCTGGGTCATACGACGTGTGCGCAACAAGCGTGGCTCATGCTGTGATTCGGATTCGTCATCGTGTTGCGATTCCGCTTGCGGGGGGTGCCCGCTTTCCGGAAAGTGCAACAAGAAGTGATTGTCATCCGTGTGATTGGTGTCAGGGATGGAATTCAAGATGCGATGATCCCGAGTTGCCGTTTCTGACTATCCTTATCTGGGTTGTGATGCGTTCGCTCATCGTGTCGGTGTGGCTTATGACGCCTACCTTTTTTCCGCGTGAGCTTTGGAGGCGTGCGAGGGCGTCGATCACAGTGGCCAGCGAGTCGGGATCGAGGGTGCCGAATCCTTCGTCGATAAACAGATTGGCCAGCGACACGCCGTGCGACGACAGAGCTGAGAGTCCGAGCGCCAGTCCGAGGCTGACAATGAATGTTTCGCCTCCCGACAGCGACGTGGTGTCGCGGATGTCGTCGGCTCTGTCATGGTCTATCACTCTTATGCCGAGCGAGTCCTTTACCTGCATCAGTTCGTAGCGCCGGTTAAACCGTCGGATCTCCTCGTTGGCGTGTGCTATCAGGAATCTCAGCGTATAGGTCTGGGCTATTTTGCGCAGGGTTTTCCCGTCGCCGCCTATCGCTTCGGAGATCTGTGTCCAGTCTGAAGCATTTTCTCGTGCCCGGCGTAGCTCGTCAGCCATGTCGCCCATTTGTCGTCGTGCTTCCATACAGCTCTGTATCCTGAGTCTGGTGCGGTCAAGCTCGTCGGTGCTGTAGGCCGAAAGTCGGTCAAGCTGTTCCTGTAGGCTATTTTCGTCGGTTTCAGGTTTAAGCAACAGGTGTCGGTTTTTGTCGTTGCGTTTTTCGGCAAGGGTGGCTTGCGCTGCTGTAACGGTCTGACGGCATAGGCCTGTTTCGCGCCGACATTTTTCCCAATCGTCATCCCATCGGCTGATTTCGTCGATGGTTTTCCGGTCGATTTTGCCGGTGATGCTGTCGTTGTCGTTAAGGCCTGCGATTATCGTGTCAAGTTTTTGTTCGGCGGTGGCTATGCTTTCGCTCTCGGCCGAAATCTGATTTCGGGTCTGGGTCAGGCCTCCTTTTGCAAGCTCTATCTTCGTCAGCTTTTCATTGAGTGTGGCAGTGCGTGCGCTCACTTCGTTTTTGGCTTCTTCCACAGCTTTGACAAGGTTCCGATACAGCACTTCAGGATCTGAATCTCCTATCTCTTCGCGGATTCTGGCTTCGGTAGCTGTGATTTCCGACTTCACTTTTTCCACCTCCTTGCGTGCTGCGTCATATTGCATGTTTTTTTCGGCAAGCGATGTCTGTAGCGATGCTGATCGTTCGGTGGCGGTCTGTATCTCTGTGTTGAGCCGATAGCACTCTTCGTCGGATTTCGCAGTGTCTGACTCGGCTTTGGCTCTGTGTGCCATGATGGCGGCCGTTGTGCGGTCTTTCTCCGCATGCAGCCGGTCGGCAAGCTGTCGCAATAAGTTGTAGTCCGATAGCTGTCGGTCGGCTTCAGCCAACGCCTTTTCATGGCTGCTTAGCATGGCGGTCAGTGAGGCTGAGGTGTCGGGCCATGCCGGTTTTTGGGATACGATGACATCCCATTGGCCTTGTATCTGTTCGAAAATGCGGAGGTTTTCGGCGATCCGCTTTTCGAGCTGCAGGGTTTCTCCTTCGATGCGGCCCGATTCGTTGCCGAGTATTCCAAAGCGTTCGCGAAGCCTCTCAAGCGACATCTGTCGTGCGTCAAGCTCCGCCGAAAGATGGTCGATCACCGGGGAGAGTGCATTGTGTTCGGCGTATGGATGGTGTGTTGAGCCGCAGAGCGGACAGGCCTTTCCATCCTCCAGGCGCGACCGCTGATGCTGGAGGTCAGCGCTTCTCAGCAGTGTGATGTCGTCGCGTAGCGTTGCCGTTGATTTTTCGGCCTGTTCTATCTGTGGCGTCAGTCGGTTCAGCTCACTGTTTATTTCGGTCATCCGTCCGGTCAGCTCTTTATGTCTTTTCCGGTCATCGAGCAGTGTGGCGTCAGTCTGTTCCTTACGCAGCCGGTTGGCGATACCCTCTTTTAGCATATTTATGTCGCCTTGCGCGTCGGCTGCGGTCTTCTGGAGTCCGGCGATATCGGCGGTTTTTAGTTTTGCGGTGGCTGCCGACAGTCGGGAGTCGATCTCCGACAGTTCTTTTGTGAGTCGGTCGTTGTTGGCTTCGATCATCTCTCTGAGTTTACGTCGTGCGCTTTCGGCCTGTTCCATCGACATCGTGAGAGATTTGAGCCGAGCATTGTTATCGTCAATGGCTTCTTTGGCGGCGGTCACTTGCTGCGATGCGTCGGCAGCATACTTCAGCCGCTCCTTCAGATTGCTTCGACTGATCGACAACTCGCCGGTGATGACTCTGGCGCGGTTTATTCGTGGAGTCCGATCCGACAGATCCTGTTCTGCCGATTCCATTTTCCGGGTCGATGATTCAAGATGCTCTTTGGCTTTTTCGCGCTCTTTCTCTTCGGCTTCGATGTCGTGGGCGAGGCGTTCCGCAAGGCTTTGTGCGTTTGCGAGACTTTTACGGTGGTGGAGCGCCACTTCGTAGGTTTTGACAGCTTCGGTAGTTAGGTCATGGAGCTGCAGACGCTCTTCTGTCGGCTTGAGCGCCTCCATGCGTCGTAGTGCAGCGTCCAATTCTTGCTGAAGCCTTAGTGTGTCGCGGTCAAGATGCCGGTCGGTGTCATACCATTCGAGCTGTTTCTTTGTCGTCTCTATGGCTTGGCTGTTTTTGTCAGCCTCTTCTTTGAGGCGGTTGACCGACTGCTGAAGTTGTTCCAGTTCTTCATCCGTGAGATCGTTGGATGCGTGTATGCTCAGGCGGGCATTGATGCTGTCGAGATTTGTCAAGGCGGTTTTCTTGCGCTGGGTTATCTCATCGGATATGCGTGAATACATGGTATCGCACCCGACGAGTTTTTCGAGCAGCATGTATCGCTCGTCCTCCTTGGCGGTCAGGAAGTTGGCAAACGATCCCTGAGCGAGCACCACCGTGCGCAGAAACTGATCGTAGTCAAGCCCTATGATGGTCGGGATGCTGTTGCTGTCGGCCGGTTCCTCTACAGTGGTGCCGTCGGGTTTTACGGTGATTCTGTATAGCGAGCGCTGTGCTTGTTCGAAACGTATGCGGTTTTTTCTCACAGTCCATTCGGCCCTCCAGAGTGTGCCGTCGTTAGCCAGAAATGTAAGCCGGCTGTAGCCTTCGCGTTTGCCTCGGGTGAGTATGTTGCGGCTGTCGGTTGGTGCGAGGCGTGCGTTCTCGTCCTTGTCTTTGGCTCCATATATCTCGATTGACTGGTTTCGGTCGTTCTTTGCTCTTGGATAGCGTGGTGTGCGGTTGAAAAGAGCCAGGCAGATGGCATCGAGGATGGTGGATTTGCCGCTCCCTGTCGGCCCGACAATGCTGAAAATGGTGCTGCCGGCCAACGGACCTTTTTCAAATTCGATCACTTCTCCTTCGGGTCGGTCAAGCGATGCGAGATTTTTGATTTCAAGTCTGATGAATTTCATAGCTCGGTGTCGTTTTTGGCATTGGCGGTGATTTCTGACAGCATCTCGCGCTGGCGTTCCGACAGGGGAGTGCCATGCTTGAGCGCGAATGCTTTGGCAAGCACTTCGACAGGATCAAGGTTGAGTATGTCGTCGATGGTGGCGGGATTGATGCTTTCGCGCTCGGTGTCGATGTCGGGCGGAGGCATGATCTTCTGGATTTTACAAAGTATCGCATTGCGCTTGGCTATATGCTTTTCGGCGACGGCTATGTCATCGGCACTGATTTTCCCGTGGGTGACGCGGAGCGCTACATACACGGCATTTTCATCGGCCGACTCAGCGGTGAGCGGCGGCAGGCGTTCGTCGATGAGTCTGCACAGCCGGTTGATGGTCAGATCTGCCGGTTCGTTGTCGTCGGGAATCACGGTGAGCGGATGCTGTGGCGTGTAGCGTAGTTGCTTGACGTCGCGCAGTCCGTCCGGTCCGATATCCACCAGATCCACGCCGTGGGTATATGACTTTTCGGCAAACGACATGGGCAGCACGCTGCCGCTGTAGCGTGCCCAGTCGGTGTCGTGTATATGCTGGCGTTTATGTATGTGACCGCATGTGAGATAGTCGGGATGGTCGTTCATGCCACGGAGGGTGACCTGTTCGGCGCCTCCCACTATGATTCGTTCGCTCGCATCGTCGGCCGCAATCTCCGCGCCGGTAGCATAAAGATGAGCCATCATCACTCTCCGGCGGTGGGGATAGAGAGCCTTGGCTCTGTTGATTAGTGTGCTCATGAAGTTGCTGACGCCTTCGGAATAGCTCTCGCCGCTGATGGCGTCGCTGCGCAGATACGGCACGGCGAGCACAACAGCTTCGATGCCGTCAGCCCCGTCGACCGGTATTATCATGTCGTCGTAGTCCACTGTGCGGTGTGGTGTCCCGTCGGCGTCGGTGCTCCATAAGTGTCTGACATTGCCTCTGATCTCCACCTGCAGGCAGCTGAGCAGAGGGCGCGGGGCTTCGAGCCGCTGGGCCGAGTCGTGGTTGCCTGCTGTGACAATCACTTTCATCCTGTGGCCGAGCGATGATAGCCGTGCTAAAAAGCCATAGTAGGCTTTCTGTGACGCTGCCGACGGGTTGCCGCTGTCAAACACGTCGCCCGCTATGAGCAGCGCGTCAGGACGCAGCTGTTCGATATGTTCGACCATCCAGTCAAGGAAATGGCGGTGTTCGTCGAGGCGGTCTATGCCGTGAAACATGTTGCCGAGATGCCAGTCGCCGGTGCAGATAAATTTCATGTGTTGTCGATTTCTTTTGTGATAGGTAACTCGCAATACCGACAACAAAAATACGAAAAAAAGCGACATCGCCGATTATGATAACTGGCGCGGCTGTGTGGGGCTGTGATTAATTGTTGATTGAATGATGATTAACCAGCTGAGAATAGTGTTGTGAATGGTTGTGATCAATTGGATCACGGCTCTTTCATTTAACCTAAAATAAATAGCATATCTTCCCTTACCCGGTTCATTGAGAATCGGGTAATTTTTCCATGTCTGTATATCAAAGAGTTATTCTGGTATCAAAATTTTATTTTTTTTA
>NZ_PUED01000097.1 GCF_003024925.1 Paramuribaculum intestinale | reverse complement strand
GCCATAACGCCAATGCCACCAGCGCGATACCCGTCAGGGCGGCGGCTATGGCAAGCGTTGCGTAGAAATCGATAATGATACCATGTTATAGTTTTGTCAAATATTTGCGTTATCAACTGTAGCGCACACCGCCAAGATTCTGACAATCAGCACAACAGAGCCAACCATCAGTCATTCCACGGTTACTACGCAGGATTTCTGACGCAAATTTAGTCAAAAAAATCGGCATTTCTTTCACAATCCAGACCTCTTTTTCATGGATAGGATGTTTTTTTTCGCCATTTTTTCGCTTCGATTTGATACACCTACTACACAGTCAACACATCAACACAATCGCGTCATCGCATATATACCCCCTCAAAATATGCCTTCACCGAATAACCGGCCGAGGTGACGTAGCTGAGTGTCGACTCACCGAACAGACTGACGTCGACCAACAGATCGCGCACTTCATAGTCGCGCCGAGCCATGCCACCTATATAAGGCACCGCGACATCCGCCGACAGACGGTAGCCTCCGGCATAAAATTCCACGCCAAGCGAGCGAAGCTCCATAGAATCGGGCGCCACACGGCCACCGAGATCAAAACGGGGTTCGCTGACCGTCATCACAGCCGCCCCGGCCGACGGATCAATATCTATGGCATAGACCGTTTTGGTCGACACAACCGACTCCGGCTGATCGCTGAGGTCGACCGACTCCGTCGTGCCGCATAGCACCGTATGCAACGGAACAAACGTCACTCTGTGGCTATCCGAGGTGAAACTGACCGCCAGACCATCGGTCAGGCGTCCGTCAATCTCACGCGGAGCCTGATAAAGAATGGAAACGTCTGTAAGAACAGGCTCCGGCACATCTTCGGGAGCCACCTCGGAAGCCGCCACTCTTCGCGCCTCTCCGTCAAACACCCAGGCAACACCCCTGAACCGAAGCACACTCCCCCGCTCCGATTCACTCCATCCCTGATTCGAGATCACCACCAGAGCCGTCTTATCGTCGTCATTAAAAGCCACGCTGCAACTGACATCGGGCAATATCCCGACAACGCCGGAGGTATCTGTCATCACGGCTATGGACGGAGTCGTAACTGCTGTTGCTATACTGGCCTGCGGATCATCATCGCCACTGCACGAGCAGAGCTGGAGCGATAGCGCTACAGCAGTAATCGAAGCTTCAAACCATCTCATATAGCGAAGTCATTAATTAAGTAAATCTACACCTTTAATAACCCCGCCACAGCCGCAATGGTTCCCACCGGTCAGTCGGCAGCGTTCGAATCGAACGATAAGCGGGCGGTAACGCCCCACGTCAAAGGTTTTCCGCGCTGCACAAAAGTGTTGCCGATCGACTTGAATGAAAACACCGTATAACGGGTATCCGTAAGGTTCTCGCCCCACACCTCTACTGTCAGGAACTTATGAGTGGCGCTCGCCGAGAGTCCGAGAGTGGCATAAAACGGCTGACGTATGGAATTATCCTCATCCCAATAGAAGTCACCGACACCGCGCACCCGGGCATTGAATGACATCGCGTCGATCCATCTACCCACCGGAAGGCGATAGGTGGCCGAGGCGAAAAAAGTATTGCGGGGCGCGTATGGCACCCGGTTACCCTGGAAGTCGGTCAGACCGTCGGTAAACTCCACAAACTTGGCATTGGTATATCCATAACTTGTATTGAAAATCCACTGCGACGTAGGAGAATAACGCACCTGCACCTCAGCGCCGAAACTGCGGGTCTTTCCGGCATTGGTAGTGATACGCCCCGTCGTGGAACCGTCAGGAAACATGGTCAGCTGCTGGTCGCGACAGTCGATATAGAATAGCGACATATCAGTATGCACCCTGCCGTCGGCACAACTCACATGGGCACCGACCTCATAGTTCCAGCTTCGCTCCGGACGGTAGCTCAGGATCTCGTTTATATCATACTCGACCGGACGACCCATCTCCGACATGAGCTGCTGCTGCAACACATCACTGAACATCTGAGTGTTGTAGCCCCCTGTCTTGTAGCCCTTGCCCACCGACGCATACACGTCGCTCTCGCCCGGAATCGGAAGCCGATAGCACACATTCACCTTGGGCAGAAACTCCAGAAAGTGTTCTTTCAGCCTGTCAGACTGATCGATATTGATTTCTTTCGACCCCATCGGACGACCGTTTTTCATTGTCATTGTGTAGGATGTCGACACATGACTGTGATAACGGAGCGCGACATGCTCATAGTCGAGCCTCACACCCGCCGATAGCGTCCACCGTCCCAGCTTCAGATCGCTCTGGTGATAGGCCGCCAGCCCGTAAACCGGTATGCGGAAGTCACTGCCTAGCACAAACTGATCATCATTCCACGTCACGTTGAAAATCGGATTACGGTTGACATTGTCTACAATCAGACGCTGTATGCCATGCTCCTTGAATGTCACCGGAGCGTGCATCGAACTGTGCTTGTAGAATGCAAACAGCCCCCCCAGCCATGAATACCGGTCGCCGGCATTACCACGGGCCACTATATCCTGCGTAAGATTTGTTTCATGACGCCGCTGCGTAAGCGTGAAATAGCTGAGCGGCAGAAAGTCCTGGTCAAGCGTCATATTGTCGTCGATATACTGCACCGACGTGATGCTCGAAAGAGTCCAGCTGTCACCTCGCCACTTCAGCGTAAATCCGTCGGACAGGATATTACGCCGATAGAAACACGTGTCATTGTAGTTGATCTCGTTTCCGGCAAGATACTCGTAGGGATAACCGCCGTTACGGTCGAGCGTGAACGACATGGTATTGTCCACACTCAACCGCTCTGTAGGCCTCCATGCCGTCTTCCATCGCAGACTGCCTCCCTTCTCCTTGTCGGCCTTGTATCCATGATAGCGATTGGTGTAATATCCTCCCCGGAAATTGAAATATCCCGCTATGCCCATGCCTAGATTCTCGCGGAGCAGAGCATACTGCGATGCGGCGAGCCGTATCGACTCCCCTTTGCCGGCCTCGCCCATTATGCGCGTGCCCTGATAGTCGAGCGGCGACAGGGTATAGATATTGATCTGTCCGGCCATGGTGTTGCGACCGTACAGAGTGCTCTGCGGGCCGCGTATCACCTCCATTCGGCTTATGTCGGGCAGATCGAAATCGTATGCATCCTTATTGAGAAAAGGCACATTGTCGACCGACAGACCCACAGCCGGCTGATCCATGCGCGCCCCTATGCCGCGGACGTAGATACTCGAAGTCATGCGGCTGCCATAGTCGGGCATATAGAAATTGGGCGCGATCTCGCTGACGCCCTTCAGCGTGCGTATATTCAGACGCTCTATACGGCTTTGGCCAAGCACCGTCGACGATGTAGGCTGCAGACGTATATCGGGCGACTGTTTTATGGAAGTCACCGACACCTCCTCAAGCCATTTTGTAGAATCAGGAGCCATCTCGTGCTCACCGCCGTCGGCCAACACCGTGAACGACTGCGCCGTAGGCACGGCCACAGCCACCAATGCAATGATTTTTTTTGATAACATGGCTGCAAAGTTACGGTTTTATTCGCTATTTTCATGCAACAGTTCGGTAATTTTTGAGCAGGCATAGCTGTATCGCACTGATACACAACAGTTTGCATTGATATTGAATTGTTATTGCATCTTATTGATATTCAATTGAATATGCAAATTTTACCGAACTATTGTAAAGAGAGTGTAGGTACAAATTATCCTCTCCCTACCATTCCGGCACATCATTCCGGAATAATGACTTGAAACATCACAATGTCTTGATATCTGGATTTATCAGATACAACCGCCCCGTGGCTCTGGTGATCGAAGTGTATAGCCACCGATAGAAGTCAAGACCTTGTGCTTCCGGCGGGACGTAACCCATATCCACATACACATCACTCCACTGGCCGCCCTGCGATTTATGGCAGGTGACAGCGTATGCATACTTGACCTGCAAAGCATGGAGATAAGGATTCGACCGCGAAGCCTTGAGCCTGTAGGCCATCGGAGTCTGCGAAGCAAATCGGTCAGGATCGTTAATCACACCTTCAAGCAACTGCGCAGCTTTTTCAGCTCCCAGCGCCGGTGAGTCCGAATTCAACGCATCAAGACATATCTTGCAGTCGAGATCCACCTCACGGTCTGGCATAGTTATCGATACATCCGCAAATCTCAGACCATATTTTGACTCGGTCCCGTTCACACGGTTTACAACCGCCATATCTCCGTTGGCTATAAAATCCAGCCCTTTCGTCTTGGCACTCCACAGATAATTGTTCTTCACCACCAGCAGACGCTCTCCCACACACAGCTCCTCCTCGCGTCCGAGAATAGACGCACGTATCGCAGCATTAAACTGAGTGGCACGCCTATTGGAACGCGTAATTACTATCGTATCGTCAATCCCAGCATCGGCGTAAGACCGCTCAATCTGATCCTGAAGCTCTTCGCCGGGCAAAGCCACGACATCGCCGAATCCTTTCAGCCTAATCTGCGGCTCCGGCAACGGATCGCGACGCATAGCCCTCCGCAGCCATGTGGCATTGTACAGTATTCCGGATCCCGCGCCCTGACGTACCACCTCGGTCATCACAGCATGAGTAACCCGTAGCCCCGATTCTTTCAAACGCGCTACATTCATTGCCGGACTCTCACTGCAACCCACCGGAGGCAACTGCGCGACATCGCCCAGCAATATCATCCGGCATCCGTCGCCTGAATACACATACTGAATAAGATCCTCAAGCAGACTGCCTCTGACGTCGCCCGCCGACTGCGACTCCCCTATCATCGAAGCCTCGTCGACAATAAAAACACCTCCAGTCAGATTATTGTCGGCCACCTCCGCAGTACCAAAGCCCAAGCCTGTGCCGTCGGTCCGATATATGCGCCGGTGTATGGTCGTGGCAGGCAGCCCTGCGAACTTACTGAACACCTTTGCGGCACGTCCTGTAGGCGCAAGCAAAACCACAGGAATCCGGGCATCGCGCAAAGCACGCACCAAAGCACCCGTCACCGAAGTTTTGCCCGTTCCCGCATACCCATTGAGCAGAAACACGGCATCACTCGGCATCAGCGGCGAACAAAAACGCGCAAGTGCGGCTATCAGTTGCACCTGCTGATCATTAGGCACATACGGCAGGTTCAGCAGTATGCTTTCAGCAAACTCATCAATATTCATCCGGCATTTTACAGTAAAACAATCGGCGCTACCCCGATGGATTACAAGGGATAGCGCCGATCTGTTTCAGGATCTGTCTTTACAGGATCATCAGTCCTGATTGAGGTTTACGCGCTTGAAGTCAACTACAACCAGTCCCTTCGAGCTCTTGTCGAGATACTGACCGATTGTCACGGTAGCATCCTTGATGAACTCCTGCTCCATGAGCACAGACTCCTTGTAGAACTTGTTGACGCGACCCTTTGCGATATTCTCTATCATCTGGGCAGGCAGATTGGCAGCCTTCTGCTCGGCGGTTTCCTTGGCGATAGCACGCGCCTTGTCGGCCTCCTCTACAGTAAGCCATCCCTTGGCGATGTTGCTTTCGATGTGAGCCTCCGAGTCAACGAGATTGGGGTTGATGCCGGCCTTCTTGAGAGCTGCCTCGACAGCCTTCTTGACCTGCTCTTCCTTAGTCTTGTCAACAGCAACCTTGTATTCGGTATCAACAACCGAAGCCGGCACAGACTCGATGCTTACAGCCACAGGGTTCATCGAAGCCACCTGCATGGCCACGTCGCGGCCGAGCTGATAGTCAACATCAGCCTGATTGAAACCGACGATGGTAGACAGCTTGTTGCCAAGGTGATCGTAAGCGGTCGTAGACTCAGCCTTGACCCACTCATAGGCACCGATTTCCATCTTCTCACCGGTCTTGCCGCTCTCCTCTACAACGAGATCCTGAATGGTCTGACCATCTATTGTCAGAGCCTTGAGTTCCTCGATGTTGTTGGGACGGCACTCCATGGCCACGTTAAGTATCTTGCGTGTCGTTTCAACGAATCCGGCGTTCTTGGCAACAAAGTCGGTTTCGCACTTGAGAGCGACGATAGCGGCAAATGTGCCGTCGCTGGCCGACAGCGAGCATCCCTCGGAAGCTTCCCTGTCCTCGCGCTTGGCAGCCACTGCCTGACCCTTCTTGCGCAGTATCTCCACGGCAGCGTCAATATCGCCGTTGGTTTCGGCGAGCGCTTTTTTGCAGTCCATCAGGCCGGCGCTTGTAAGGTGGCGCAGCTTGGTGATTTCTGCCATTGTAACAGCCATATCTGATTGGTGTTTTAGGTTGTTGTAATTACTTATTATTCAGCGGCAGGAGCTTCGGTTGCGGCTGTTTCCTCACCGTTCTCTTCACGGCGCGGAGCGCGGCTCACTCTGCGGCGCTCGCGGCGGGGTGCCTGACCCTCCTCACCGGCAGCGGCAGTGTCCACCTTCTCCACTTTGCGCTCCTCCAGACCCTCGGCCATCGCATTGCAGACAGTGCTCAGGATCAGATCAATGCTCTTGGATGCATCATCGTTGGCGGGAATTACGAAGTCCACGTTGTTGGGATCGGAATTGGTGTCGACCATAGCGAACACCGGTATGCCCAGACGGTTTGCCTCGGCCACTGCGATGCGCTCTTTGAGTACGTCGACAACAAAGAGAGCCGACGGCAGACGGTTGAGGTCGGCGATCGAGCCGAGAGTCTTCTCGAGCTTTGCGCGCTGACGTGTGATCTGCAGCTTCTCACGCTTCGAGAGGTTGTCAAAAGTGCCGTCCTTCGACATCTTGTCGATAGAAGCCATTTTCTTGACAGCCTTACGGATGGTGGGGAAGTTGGTCAGCATGCCGCCCGGCCATCTCTCGATGACGTAAGGCATGCCTATGGCCTGGGCTTTTTCAGCCACGACCTGCTTGGCCTGTTTCTTGGTTGCGACGAAGAGCACCTTCTTGCCCGATTTAGCAATGCTCTTCAGCGCGTTGGCGGCCTCTTCTACCTTGGCGGCAGTCTTATAGAGGTCGATGATGTGGATACCGTTGCGCTCCATGAAGATATAGGGCGCCATAGCAGGATTCCATTTTCTTTTGAGGTGACCGAAATGGCAACCTGCTTCTAAAAGTTGGTCAAATGTAGGAGTTGACATTGTTTCTTGATTGTTTACGTTCTTTTGTTTTCAACCCCGCAGTAAGGATTCCAAACATCCGTCTGCAGGATTTAGATTCTAAACACTAAGCTCTGAGCTGACAGTCATTAACGTTTGGAGAACTGGAAGCGCTTGCGAGCCTTGGGCTGACCGGGTTTCTTACGCTCTACAGCGCGCGGGTCGCGGGTCATGAAGCCCTCTTTGCGGAGTGCCGGCTTGTCGTCGGGATTGATTTTCACCAGTGCGCGGGCGATAGCCAGACGCAGAGCCTCGGCCTGACCTTTGTAGCCGCCACCGTCGAGATTGACACGGATGTCATACTTCTCGTTGACGTCGAGAGTCGAAAGCGGCTGACGCACGATGTACTGAAGGATGGAAGAGGGGAAATATACATCAAGCGGACGATGGTTGATGACGATCTGTCCGTTGCCTTCCCTTACGATGACGCGAGCCACAGCGGCCTTACGGCGTCCTACTGCATTTACTGTTTCCATGCTTCTGAGGATTATTTGAGTTTGTTGATGTCGATCACCTCGGGATTCTGAGCCTCATGGGGATGCTCGGCGCCATTGTAGACGTGCATGTTGCCGATGATGGCACGGCCAAGACGGTTCTTGGGAAGCATGCCCTTCATCACCTTAGTGAACAGGGGATTGTAACCGGGCTTGAGGTGCTTGTTGAGAGCTTTCTTCATAAGCACTTCCGGAGTAGCCTCACGCTGACCACCGGGATAGCCGGTATATGACAGATATTTACGGTCAGTCATCTTTTTGCCGGTCAGAACAATCTTTTCGGCGTTGATGATGATCACATTGTCGCCGCAATCAACATTGGGCGAATAGCAGGGCTTGTACTTGCCGCGCAGGATTTTCGCAACCTTAGCGCACAGCCGTCCCAGCACCTGATCGGTAGCGTCGATCACTACCCATTTTTTCTCAACGCTCTGCGCGTTGGGGGTCACTGTTTTGTAGCTTAAAGTATCCACTTTGAAACGGTTAATTAATAAATTGTTTACATCCGCAAAACTCCGCTATCCGGCCAATGGACACCGGAATTCCTACGGTTGATTAATGCTAATCGGGCATAATCGGCTGCAAAGGTAATATTTTTTCACACCATACGCAAGCGTTACAGCCTTATTTTACAAAGATTTTTATTCCAAAGCCACAAAACCACAAAAAGTCGCCACATCCGACTTCTGCCGGCTGCATCGACGCCACACCGACACAAAACGTCATTGACAACCAACACAATACACAATTCATATTAAACATTCGTTGTTTTTGACCGCAAAACAATGTAATTTTGCAACAGAATCATTATCATCCAATCATAAAATGAAACATTTACTCACATTGACCCTTTCGGCTGCGATCGGACTGGGAAGCCTCATGACTGCCCATGCCGACGCTCCGACCACAGGCAACCCTCACGAGCTTGCACAGCGGTTTGCCGGAGGCAAGTTGTCCAACATGCTATTTTCCACCACAGTCGACCCGCACTGGTTTCAGCAGGGCAATAAATTCTGGTACAGCTATAAGACGGCACAGGGAACACGCTGGTATATCGCAGATCCGGCAAGCCGCCGCCAGACCGAACTGTTCGACCATGACCGTATGGCGGCTCAACTCACCGAGATCGTTAAAGATCCCATGATCGCCGCATCGCTGCCGATACGCAATCTCGAAGCATCGGCCGACGGACGCACATTCACATTTGAAGTCACATCGACCATCGACGCCAAACCTAAAAAAGACGCCGACGGCAAAGAAAAGAAACCCAAGGCAGGCGAAAAAGAGATATTCTATTTCAGCTACGACACCTCCACCGGCAAGCTGACACACCTTAAAGACAAAGAAGAAGAGAAGAAACAGCTCGACTGGGCCTCGGTTTCACCCGACGGGCAGACTGTAGTCTACGCCAAAGACCTCAACCTCTACCGCATGAGCCGCGCCGACTACGAAAAGCTCAAGAAAAACGAAAACGACTCAACCGTCACCGACATACAGCTCACAACCGACGGAGTGAAAGATTTCGGCTACGGACAGCCTTATTCCACACTCAACACCGACACACTCTGTAACGGCAAGCGCAAGAGAGCCTACGGACTATGGTCGCCCGACTCCCGCTATTTCCTCACCAATATTTCCGATGACCGAAATGTAAAAGAGTTGTGGGTCATCAACTCCGTCGCCGAACCACGCCCGACCCTGGAAACATACAAGTACCAGATGCCCGGCGAAAAAGAGGCGCCCGAAGAACATGTCTACCTCTTCGATATGACCGACAACTCACGCAAAGAGATCGACACAAGAAAATTCAAAAACCAGACCATATCACTCGCCTACCGGCCATACCGTCACCGTCAGAGAGGCATGTACGACCAGCCGGCTGTCTGGCTCGGCGACAACAACCGCTTTTTCCTCACCCGCTCCAGCCGTGACCTGCACCGCATTGACATCTGTTCCTACACCATCGGCAGCGACACCATTGTTCCGGGTATAGAGGAACGCATGAACACCTATCAGGAAGTGCGTCCTCTCGGAGCGATTGCCGGAGGAAAGGAACTCGTGCAATGGAGCGAGCGCGACGGATGGGCACACC
>NZ_PUED01000096.1 GCF_003024925.1 Paramuribaculum intestinale | reverse complement strand
GTGTCGGGCGGACTCCACGGCGTAGGCGTATCGTGTGTCAACGCCCTCTCCACCTACCTCCGCGCCGAGGTCAACCGCGACGGCAAACACTACGTGCAGGAATACTCCTGCGGCAAGCCCACCACGGAGCTGCGCGTAGAGGGCGAGAGCACCCACACCGGCACCTCCATCACATTCCTGCCCGACGCATCGATATTCACCGTCACCGTCTACGACTACTCCACACTGGCCAACCGTCTGCGCGACCTGGCCTTCCTCAACGCCGGAATCACCCTCACGCTCACCGACCGACGCGTCACCGACGCCGAAGGCAAGCACCGCAGCGAAGTGTTCCACTCCGAGAACGGACTTGAGGAATTCGTGCGCTACATCGACTCCAACAAGACAGAGCTGATACCCCACGTCATACACCTCACCACCGAGCGCCAGGGAATACCCGTGGAGGTGGCGCTCACCTACAACACCGACTTCAGCGAGAACGTCTACTCCTACGTCAACAACATCAACACAATAGAGGGCGGCACACACCTCACCGGCTTCCGCCGCGGACTCACCCAGACCCTCAAGAAATATGCCGACGACAACAAGATACTCGAAAAAGCCAAAGTAGAGGTGGCCGGCGACGACTTCCGCCAGGGACTCACGGCCGTAGTGTCGGTCAAAGTGCTCGAACCGCAGTTCGAGGGACAGACCAAGACCAAACTCGGCAACCAGGAGGTGATGGCCTCCGTGTCGCAGGCCGTCAGCGAAGCGCTCGGCAACTACCTCGAAGAGCACCCCAAGGAGGCCCGCACCATCGTCGACAAGATCGTGCTCGCCGCACAGGCCCGACAGGCAGCCTACAACGCACGCAACAAAATACTCCGCAAGACCCCGCTCATGGGCGGCGGACTCCCCGGCAAACTCGCCGACTGCTCCTCGCGCACAGCCGAGAACTGCGAGATATTCCTCGTCGAGGGCGACTCCGCAGGCGGCACCGCCAAGCAGGGACGCGACCGCCAGTTCCAGGCCATACTTCCGCTGCGAGGCAAGATTCTCAACGTGCAGAAAGCCGTGGAGCACCGCGTGTTCGACAACCAGGAGATACAGACCATGTTCCGCGCGCTGCGCGTCAGCATAGGCACAGAGGAAGACTCCAAGGCAGTCAACCTCTCCAAACTCGCCTACCACAAGATCATCATCATGACCGATGCCGACGTCGACGGAGCGCACATCGCCACCCTGCTCATGACATTCTTCTTCAAGTTCATGCGACCCATCATCGAACAGGGCTACCTCTATCTGGCCACGCCGCCCCTCTACAAATGCACCAAGGGCAAGATCGAGGACTACTGCTGGACACCCGAACAGGTGCAGCAGTTCATAGCCAGGCACGGCGAGAAATCAAAAGTGCAGCGATTCAAAGGTCTGGGCGAGATGAACGCCGAAGAGCTCCGCGACACCACCATGTCGCCCGAACACCGTCTGCTCAAGCAGGTGACCATCAAGGACGCCATCGAAGCCGAACGCATATTCGACATGCTCATGGGCGACGAAGTGGAACCACGACGCATATTTATCGAAGAAAACGCCAACTACGCCAACATCGATGCCTGAACCGGCGTTATACTCATAGTGGAGCGGGTCGCGGCCGGAGACACCGCCGCGATCCGCTCCACCCACACTCTCCACCCACCGCTTAATCATAACCGAAATGCCACGATCCACTGCCAAAACCAAATCCACGGCAAAAAAAACGGCCGGAACATCGGCCAAGACAACCGCCAAGGACATCAGAGCGAAAGTGCTCGAATATATCAGCCGCCAGAAAAACAACACCTTCAACTATCGCCAGGTGGCCTACGCCATCGACGAAGACACCCCGGCCGCGCACCGCACCATAGCACTGCAGCTGGCCGAACTGGCGTTTGACGGCGACCTGCTCGAAGTGTCGCCGGGCAAATACAAGGCCCCGCAGCGCGGCAGCGTGTCGACAGGCACATTCGTCCGCCGCTCCAACGGCAAGAACTCCGTGGTGACCGACGAGGACGGCGAATCGATATTCGTGGCCGAACGCAACTCCATGCACGCCCTCAACGGCGACAAGGTCCGGGTGATCGTGGCCGCCAACCGGCGCGGAGTCGAAACGGAGGCCGAAGTGGTGGAGATACTTGAGCAGAAAGAGCAGACATTCATCGGCACACTGCGCGTGGAGAAACAGTTCGGAGTGCTCGTCACCGACTCCAAGTTCCTCGCCACCGACATAATCATACCCCGCGGCAAGCTCCGCGGAGGCAAGACCGGCGACAAAGCCGTGGCACGCATCACGTCGTGGCCCGACGAAGAGAAAAACCCCCGCGGAGAAGTGATCGACATACTCGGCAAGACCGGTGAAAACACCACCGAGATGCACGCCATACTCGCCGAATTCGGACTACCCTACCGCTATCCGGCCAACGTGGAGGAGGCCGCCAACCATATCGACGCCGGCATAACCCCCGACGAGATAGCCCGCCGCATCGACATGCGCGAGGTCACAACCTTCACCATCGACCCGCGCGACGCCAAGGACTTCGACGACGCACTATCCATACGCACCCTCCCCAACGGCAACTACGAGGTAGGAGTGCACATAGCCGACGTCACACACTACGTGCAGCCCGATACCATCATCGACCGCGAAGCACAGAACCGCGCCACATCGGTCTATCTCGTCGACCGCACCATACCGATGCTCCCCGAGCGCCTCTCCAACGGCATATGCTCACTGCGACCCGACGAAGAGAAGCTCACATTCTCCGTCATCTTCGAGATGGACGCCGCCGCACGCGTCGTCGGCTCGCAGATAGCCCGCACCGTCACCCGCTCCGACCGCCGCTTCACCTACGAGGAGGCACAGCAGGTGATCGAGACCGGCCAGGGCGACTACTCCACCGAGATACTCGCCCTCGACTCGCTCGCCAAGACCCTCCGCAAGCAGCGCTTCGCCGAGGGAGCAGTAGAGTTTGAACGCGCCGAGGTGCGCTTCGAGATCGACGCCACAGGCCACCCCGTCAGCGTGTATTTCAAGGAATCGAAAGACGCCAACAAACTCATCGAGGAGTTCATGCTGCTGGCCAACAAGACAGTGGCCACCTTCGTCGGACAGCCGCGGGGCGGCCGCAAGCCCAAAGCGTTCGTCTACCGCGTCCACGACATGCCCGACCCCGGCAAACTCGCCGACCTCTCCAAGATAGCGCGCACATTCGGCTTCAAAGTCAAAGAGAGCGGCACCTCGCGCGACGTCAACCGCTCCATCAACCGAATGCTCTCCGACGTCAGAGGCCGGGGCGAGGAAAACTTCCTATCCACCCTCGCCATCAGGTCCATGGCCAAAGCCGTCTACTCCACCCAGAACATCGGCCACTACGGACTCGCATTCGACTACTACACCCACTTCACCTCCCCGATACGCCGCTACCCCGACATGATGGTCCACCGCCTGCTCGAACGCTACCTCCACGGCGGCCGCTCCGTCAATGTCCAGAAGCTCGAAGATCAATGCAAGCACTCCTCCGAGATGGAACAGCTCGCCGCCAACGCCGAGCGCTCATCGATCAAATACAAGCAGGTCGAATACATGGGCGACCACATGGGCGAAGTCTACTCCGGAGTCATATCCGGAGTCACCGAGTGGGGACTATACGTAGAGCTTGACGACAACATGTGCGAAGGCCTCGTGCCGGTGCGCGAGCTCGCCGACGACTACTACGACTTCGACGAGAAAAACTATTGCCTCATCGGACGCCGCAACAACGTGCGCTACCGTCTTGGCGACAACGTGCGCGTGCAGGTGGCCCGGGCAAGCCTCGAGAAGCGCCAGCTCGACTTCGTGCTCATCGACGACCGCGGACGCCGACCCGGCGAGGACACCCTCGGCCACGACGTCACAGCCCGACAGGCTCTCGCACGCAAAGGGAGCGCACGCAAGACCGCCCAGCACAACGGCGCACGCCATAAACGCACCCGCAACCGGCGCTGAACTGCCGCCCCGCCCCATCACACCCGACCGACACCGATGAAACTCACCGTAAGCGTCGACCGCATGAGGCTCTTCGCCCGCCACGGAGTGAGCGGGCAGGAACGCCGCACAGGCAACCTCTTCGAGGTGAGCCTGACCGTCAGCTGCCCCGGAGCCATTGAGGGCGCCGAGGCCGACGATCTCGCGCACACCGTGAGCTACGCCGACCTCACTGAATTGATACGCAGCGAGATGTCCGTACCGTCGCAGCTGATAGAGCATGTGGCCTGGCGCATAGCCCGGCGCGTGGTCGCCGACTTCCCCGCCGTCGATGCCGGAAGCGTCACCGTCAGCAAGCTCACCCCGCCATGCGGAGCCGAGATGGCCGCCGCAAGCGTCACCCTCCGCTGGCCCTGACCCCAGACAGACACTACACCCCGGATGAGCCGCCGTCGCACGTTCCTCCGGCATCATGCTACAATCCAATTACAAAACAAGACACATATTGTTTCCGTTTCCCATTTATTTTTATTTTTGCACACGATTACAGGTATATACAGGGAAACCAAGAATTATGCGCATAAAACATTTGATCTATTCGACCGTCGTCACCTTTTTGACCACAACGACCGGAATCGGCACAATCGCCGCACAGACATCCGTCACTGCTACCGAAGACTTGGAATTCAACATGAAGGCCGACAGCAGAGAAGGCTACATCTACTATATAACCGGAATAGACCAGAACTTCAAGCCGATTACAAATCAGGAATATGAACGGATGGACAGGCAGCCAGGAATAGTCCTATATCGGTTGGCCGGCCTGAAAAAAAGTGAATCGCAGACCGATCAGATAACAATCACATTTAATTACGACAATTGTCTCTCACGGGAGCTATGGCAAAATACCGAAGACAATGACAAAACGGACGAACGCTTCAACGAACTTTCCGCTCTTACAACCCACATCTTCGACGGAGGGTACAAAGGCAAAAACGCCAATAACCAGGATATCACCTATTCGGTAGGAACGCTTGCCCTCAAACCAGGAACAAGAATCGGCATCAAACCCATCTACGGACGCATCAAGTATGTTCGGTTTTATCACCACTACGCCTATTCCAATCTTCACGGCGACGACTACAGCCCAATCATAGCGGAGAATCCGTCCAAAAATTACTGGGATCAAAAACGTGCCAACGCCAACATCCGGGCCATCAGGAGCTTTGACGACCCCACCGAGCTTACTGATATAAAACCTGAAGTCTTATTTGGCACCCTCGGCAATTTTCAGGGCATCAATGGCACGGTAACGGAGCTCATGACCGAATTCAAACCTGCCGACAAGGCCGCCGACCTCGGAGAGGAGTTTTTCCTCGAAGTCAACAAGGATGGATGTATAGGACTCGACGGCACAACAAAAATAGATCTCGTCAATTGCTCAGACGATGCTTTCAGATTCACCCATATAAAGATAGGCATAGCGCGCGACATGCCGACCGAAGCACCGGAACTGACGATAAAATCCGATCAATATAAGGAAACCACGACCGACAATGGAGGCACACACTGGACTATCTGGGACAATCGACAACAAGTCAATTTCTCCATCAATGAAAAATATGGCCAATTCAATCAGCTCAGTATAAAATACATTCTCGACAACCAAACTTCACCTCAGTCTTACACGCCCACCGACGCATGGATTTTTGGAACGGACTACAACCCGTCTGCACTGCCCGAGATTTCTATGTTCACAAAAAGAATATATGCAGTCGGTCAAATCATGAAGCAAGAGGGCTTGGGATGGGTTGGAACAGGGGAGTACACCCCTGTCAGGTGCGTGGAGATCGAACGGATAAACAATCACGAACTTTCCGATCCCGCACTAATCGACAAAAATGCGAAGGCAGGAGACATCGTCACGCTTACCGAATTTGCCAACATGATTGCATCGGTTAAAATCCGGGATAAATATGTAGCGTTTATCCGAAATCTCAGCCAGGGCGAAAAAACCGGCGGCCACACGCTCAAACTTGTATCCGACACCCCTTTCCCCGATAGCTGGAAACCGTCCAAACCCAATGGAAGCGACCGGATGTGGGATAAAATAATCGAGAGGAGAGCAATTCAGGGCCGGTATGTCAAAACCTACGGTGACCGTTATCTTATGGTAAATGATGGAGTATGGGACTTCACCCCATTGTGGAAAGAAGGTCAATACCCGTTCAACGTTCAGGTAAAACGCACCAATCCCGGCTCAACAGGACTGGCAGAATGGCTGTGGGTACACAATCCCGACAACACCGCAGGCCCGAAATCGACATATCCCGACGACTGGTACAAGGACGCGCCCGGAGACTGCACCGATCTGATGAAGATACAGCTCTATGCCGAGCAACGCGTAGTGGATCTCGGCGGGTGGAACGCTGCATCCCGGACACTCGTCAACAAAATAAAAACCAACAAGGTAAAGCTGCGCGTCGACACCGACGTGCTCGACGACTACTGGACCGACACTTCCATGAGCTTCGATGACTACATGACATCCTATCCGGACGGCAAGTTTGCTATCTACGGCCTTGTCGATGCTCCGATAGGCTCGCAGAGCATATTCGAGCGCATCATCTACCCGCAGTCGATAGAGGTGTACCCCAAGGGTCGGCCGGCGGTCAAGAACTTCGACGGATCGGCGTTTGACGTCGTTGCCGACGACATGAGCGAAGCCACCGCAGGCACCCAGGCCTACAAATTCATACGCCTCCGGCCTGTTTCCGACTCCGACCCGCTGACCTTCAGCCTCGACCCGTCGAAACAGTGGAGCACTCCGGCCGTAGACTACATAATCCGGTCCATGCGCGGCGGCAAATGGGTCACCGTCGACACCATAGCCGGCAACAACCCCTTCAGCATCGACTCCGACGCCTACTTCGACTCGCTCGGAGTGGCCCGCCTGAGCATCACCCCGATCATAGGCGATCTGAAGTCCGACTCGCTGACAGTGACAGTGCGCAACATTATCAACTCCAAGACCGCCATCAACGGCGCGCAGGCCTTCAAGGACCGCTTTGCCGAGGGCACGATCGGGCGTGAGGCCTACACCGACGTCAAGGGTCGGTTCGTGGTGGCGCGCAAGCATCGCGGCACCCTCGCCTCACCGTCGGCAGCACGCAGCCGCAGCGCGGCACGCGCAGCCGACGAGACCACCTGGCTATATCTGCGTGATCTCTCCGACCCCGACAGCGAGGAATTCTTCATGATCCACGGCGACAATCTCGACGCATTCAACGAGGGCGACATATTCACGCAGCTGACCATACTGCCCGAGCGCTTCGACGGCAACGTAGTGGCCGACATCAGCGGACTTGAAACTCTCGCCGTGCGCGAAACCGACGCCGAGCAGCGCCCCGTCACAATACCCAAGGACGAACTGGCCTCGCTCAGCGTGGCCTACCGCATGGACCTCTGCTCCCACGAAGGCCACACCCACTACTCTCTGGCTGCCACATTGCCCGAAAGCCTGCGCCGCTACGACCTGCTGAGCCTCCACAATGTCGGCGTCAGAGTCGACTCCGAGAGCGGCGAATATTTCGCACAGCTCGCCGAAGACCTGCCGATCGGCTTCCACCTCATGGGGGGCGACCGGGAGATGATAGCCGGGCCGATGGCCGACAACCGCAACGCACGCCTCGACCTCCACGGAGTGATGATCACCGGCCCCGACGGCAGGTGGATCCTTGAGCTTGAGCGCGCATCGGCCACCCCGGTGTTGCAGCCAACCGTCATCGCCATGACTTCGGGCGGCGACGACGCCGAGGGTCTCTTCGCCACATATGCCACAGTGACTGTCAATTCCCCCGAGGAGGGTGCCGCGATCTACTACCGCATCAACGGCGGAGCCTATAGCACCATCGAAGCCGGAGAGCCTATAACCATAGGCGAAACCTCGCTGATCGACACATACTCGTGTCGTCCCGGCACAGCCGAGAGCGCGGTGGTGGCGCGCCACTTCACCAAGACCACCGTGGCCGTCCACTCCGTCAGCGAGCTAATGTCGACACTGACCGACAACCGACCCCACCACATCATGAACACGATGGTGGTGGCCGAGGTGGTCGACAACGTGATGATGGTATCCGACGCCGGCGCCCACTGGATAGCCCTCTGGAATCCCGCCGGATGGGGCGACGCCTACAAGCGCGGCGACAACGTGGCCGACTTCATAGTCAATATCCCCGACGACCGCACACGCTTCTTCACCATCGATCCCGACAACATGCCGCAGCCGCTCACCGGCCTCACCACCGAAGAGCGTCTGCGAGTGCCCCACGCCACAGTGCGCGAGATAATCTCCGATGCCGACGCCGGCACGCTTGTGGCCATGCAGGGCGGACAGATCACCACCGACACCCAGGTCTATACCGTAAGCCCCGAAGCCGACCGCAGCATAGTCTACTCGCTCAATCCTGCCCCGCTGGGACTCCTCGACTGGATGGCAGCACCCGAAGGAGAGGTGTTTGTCATCACCTCCTACGTGATGAGTGCTCCCGACGGATCGACCGAGCTGTGGCCCATCAGGCTCGATGCAGTGCGCCACACCTACGACCCGGAGATCATAGCAGACGAGCCGGTATTCGTCGGATCGACCGAGTTTACCGTCGACAGTGAGCTTGGCGCCTACGTTTGGTGGTCGACCGATGGCGGAGCCACGTGGAACGAATATCCCGACGCGCCGGTGACCATTGACCGCACCTGCACCGTCAGCGTCTACGCGCAGCTTCCCGGCCTCTCCGACTCGCAGACCGTCACGCTCGACTTCACCCGCGAATATGTCAGCGGCGACGTCGAGATACAGGCCGCCGCCATCGGCAACGGCTATGTCGATGTGGAGATCGTGCCCGGAGAACCGATGGGCGATGACGACTACCGCATCTACTGCACCACCGACGGAACGGAGCCGCAGGTCAAGGCCGCCCACCGCTACAAAGGCGCACTCCGCCTGCGATCCACAGCCGTGGTCAAGGCTCTGATGGTGGAGGAGGGCAAACGCCCCGGAGCGGTCAATGCCTGCGAGGTGATCGTGCCGCAGGGTGTCAGCGGCGCCATCAAGATCCACTTCAAGGAGGGCGACGGCGTCACGGCCGTGATCATCACCCCGTTCTACGTCATCCCCCAGGGATCATACTCGATCTACTACACCACCGACGGATCCGAGCCGCAGGCCGACCCGGCGATGCTCTACGACGGCTCGGCGCTGATGTTCAGCGAGCCGTGCACCGTCAAGGCCATGCTGGTGCAGGACGGAATGCTGCCGGGCGAAGTCTTATCGCAGGCCATACGCATACTGACCGGCATCTCCGCGCCCGGAAGCGACAGCGACACGACGCACGAAGTAGTCTGCACCCCCGAGGGCATGATCACAGCCCCCGAAGGATCGCGGCTCTACGACATGGCCGGACGCCTGCTCGACATCAATGCCACGCTCCGCAAGGGGGTGTATATCGTAGTGACTCCCGACGGCAAGGCGGTGAAGATACTCGTCAGATAAGAGGAGCAAAACAAATAGCGCGAGGGTGGTGTTTCTACTATATCGGAAACATCACCCTCACTCTATGAAACAGATCATATTGCTGCGCCACGGCGAGAGCCGGTGGAATCTTGAAAACCGCTTCACGGGCTGGACCGACGTGGATCTCACCGACCGTGGCCGCGAAGAGGCCCGTAAGGCGGGCCTCTTCGCGGCCACGGTCGGTGAGATCCACGT
>NZ_PUED01000095.1 GCF_003024925.1 Paramuribaculum intestinale | reverse complement strand
ATATCGGCGCGTGGTGCGCGGCGAAAGCGGCAGCGGCTTTTCAGGAGCCGACGGAGTCACCTCTGAAGAATGCAAAGCCTCCAGCAGGCTCTCTCCGGCCATATTCATGCCGGAGCTCACTGTCATGCGCTTCTCCACACCTCCCTGGATCAGACTCACCAAAGTGCCTCCATCGGCATTACGGTCGAGCAAATATATACATTCGGCATTGAGAAACAGACTATTGAAGGCGTCATCGCCGGTTCCCGGCTCAAGCCGCCATGATTTCGGTCGTATGCTTGACTGATTCATGTTGCAAAGTTAGCCAAAAATTTGTGTAACTTTACGAGCAAATTTTGAAAAGATGAAACGACTTGTATTCGGTGCCATCACGGCGCTCATTATCATCACATCGTCGGCTGCCCGGGCCGACAAGCCCTCCGGGGGCACAGTCTACGGCGTAGCGTTCTACAATCTCGAAAACCTGTTCGACACCATCAACAACAACGGTAAATTCGATCTTGAGTTCTCGCCGCAGGGTGCCCGCCAGTGGGATTCGGCGAAATACCGCCTCAAAATCAACAATCTCGCCAACGCGATAGCCAACCTCGTCACCGAATCGACGCCCGGCGGCCCGGCCATCGTAGGCATAGCCGAGGTCGAGAACGAGTCGGTGGTCCGCGATCTTGTCGAGGCAGAACCACTGCGCAGCCGGCGGCTCGGCTACGTCCATCACGACTCACCCGATCTACGCGGCATCGACGTGGCGCTGCTCTATGACTCCACACTGTTCACTCTCATATCCTACGAACCACATTTCCTTTATATACCCGACAACCCCGAATTCCGCACACGCGACCAGCTGTGCGTCACCGGCCTGCTTGGCCGCGACACACTCAGCGTCATCGTCAACCACTGGCCATCGCGCCTCGGCGGACAGGAGCTGTCGGAGCCGATGCGCATAGCTGCAGCAGAACTCACCCGGCACATCGCCGACTCTCTCTGGGCGTGCGATCCCGAACGCGCCATAATCGTGATGGGCGATCTCAACGACGATCCGGCCGACGCATCATGCACCAGAGTGCTCGGCGGACGCGAGGATCCCTACGACGTGGCTCCGCACGCATTTCTCAACCCATGGATAAAGATCCACGCTTCGGGACGCGGCACACTCACCTACCGCGGACAGTGGAATCTCTTTGACCAGATACTCGTGGGCGGCACACTGCTGCCCGACAACGGAGCCTCATCGCTCATCTATACCGGCGCGCGCATCATGGATCTCGACTTCATAAAGCAGCATGGCGGACGCTACGACGGAATGCCCTGGCGCACATACGCCGGCGGCCGCTTCCTCGAAGGATATTCCGACCATTTCCCCACCGAAATATTCCTCTTCGCCCCCGCGGTCAGTGTCAGCCGGCCCTGAACAATTCCCATAAGTAACTCGCAAAAATTAGCTGCGAGTGATTTTTTGAGTTTTGTTCGAGTGATTTTTGTTTGAAGACGAATAAAACAAAAAAAACAGCTATATTTGCAAAACCGTCAAAATCAACAGCATTTATGAAAAAACCATTTACAGCCTTCCTGATAACGCTGGCAGTATTCACCGCCGGCACTGCCAAGGGGACTGCACTTCCCGTAGACTCCATACATGCCGACTTCCGCGAATTTATCCGATATCTTGAAGAAACGCATCCCGACCCCTATACACCCTACGGGGGACGTCCTTATTTTTATGCCACGGCACGCAACTTCACCGAAAGCATATGGACTGACTCTGTAACCGACAGCAATGAGCTTGCCCGACGGATTACACAGTTTCTTCTGCCGCTCGGCGACGGACACACCGGCATCAGCCAGATGAAGCCGAAAGGCAAGAACCGCTACGCTCCCATATATCTGAAACAGCTCTCCGACGGACTTGCCGTAGCCCTTATCCCCGATTCGCTCAAAGAGTGCCTCGGCTATACAATCACGGCTGTCAACAACATCCCACTCGACACGCTCATAATACGCACCGGCAGTGTGGCCATCACGGAAAACCGGTCGGGAATCATGAAGCATCTCTGCTGGAACATAGGCAGCGAGAATTTCCTGAGTCAGACAATCGAGGGATTTGAAGGCGATTCCGTCGACTTCACGCTCAAAGACAAGTCGGGACACGAGCACGGCATACGGCTTCCGCTCATCCCCTCTACCGACCGGTTCAGCTATAAGAGTTATGCCAGAATCAAGTCGAAATACAAGCTACCTAAAGGCAACATGGAATACTGCTTCATCGACGACAAGGGCAAGAGCGCATATTTCAGATTCAACACCACATATTCACGCGACTGCTTCGACTACATGAAAAGCAACGGCTGGGATTACGAATCGCAGCTCTGGAACTACCTTTCCAGCACAGGCCAAAAGCGTCCCGCCACCATAGAAGAAGCTTTCCGACAGATACCGGTGCTTGCCGAGGAATTCGGCAAACTGCTCAAAGAGATGAAAAAGCGTAAATCCGACAAGCTGTTCATCGACCTTCGGAATAACGGCGGCGGATGGACTCCTATAGTCTACGCGATGCTCTATCAGCTCTATGGCAGCAAAGTGGCCACCCAGGACTACAGCCAGCAGTTCTACCGGAAGCTCTCGCCACTCTACTTCAAGAAAATCAACAGCTCCCTCGAAGATTTCAACAAACAATACAACTGCGACTTCACATACAACGATTATACCATCTGGGGGAAGAACAGCGAACCTAAGAAAGAGCTCAGCCCGGAGGAACTCGAAAAATACCTCTCCGGACTTATGACATCGCGCACCGATATGCTTGTCAGGCAGAAAGGAGAGCCGCTTTACCGCCCCGCCGAAGTCTATGTCATCACCGACGGAGTGACATTCAGCGCCGCCTATCACACGGCCCACTATCTGCGTCAGCTTGGCGCAAAAGTAATCGGAGTAGCCAGTTCGCAGGCTCCGAACACCTTCATGGAAACAACGCCGTTCAGACTGACACATACCGGTCTGACAGGCTCTATCTCCAACTCCATCCAGAACATGCTTCCCGCCGATCATCCTGAAGCACGTCAGATGAAGCCCGACGTGGAACTCACCACAGCGACATTCCACCGTTACGGCGATGATGACAACGCCGAGATACGCATGATTCTCGAGCCTTGACAGCCCTGCATTGAGAATATACAGCCGCGTCATCCCTGACTCTTAACAATTGGATCTTGGATGATTGGGCGAAGTTGAGTAATTTTGCAGCGGCCATAATGAATGGCTGCAAGAACCGTATTTTATAACCAAACAAACTGACATGTTCAAGAATCTGTCAATCAAAGCAATCTCTCTCATTATCATGATCGCGGCAGCTATGCCCGCTTCAGCACAGTTCAATCTCAAGAAAGCTGTCGGAGCCGCCAGCAAAGCCGCCCAGGCAGTGACACTCACCGACGAGCAGATGGCCGCCTACGTCAAGGAATCTGTCGACTGGATGGACAAGAACAACCCCGTGCCCGACGAAAACAACGAGTACACCAAGCGCCTGCGCCGCCTCACCGAAGGGCTCAAGGACGCCGACGGCATACCCCTGAACTTCAAGGTCTACGATGTGATCGACGTAAACGCCTTCGCATGTCCCGACGGCAGCGTGCGCGTATTCTCGTCGCTGATGGACATAATGAGCGACGACGAGCTTCTCGGCATTATCGGCCACGAAATCGGCCACGTCACACGCCGCCACTCCAAGAACGCCTTCAAGACACAGCTTCTCACCGGAGCCGCAAAGGACGCCGTAGGATCCACTTCGTCGAAAGCCGCCGCACTGACCGACTCGCAGCTCGGATCGCTCGGCGAAGGACTCATCAACGCAAAATACTCGCAGAAACAGGAGAACGAAGCCGACGACGCAGGTTATGAATTCCTTGTGGCCAACGGCAAGAACCCCTGGGGCATGGTGATGGCATTCGAAAAATTCCAGAAAATGGAAGGAGAGGCCGGAAGCAAGAGCAACTACGTGCAGAAGATGTTCAGCTCCCACCCCGAAACAGCCAAGCGCATCAAACGCATGAGCGAGCGCGCCACCAAGGACGGCTTCGAGCGTCCGGCAGCTGAAGCCGCCGAACAGAAGTAAGCGACAGCAACGGATATATGGAGCTTCGGTCGCTCACACTCACCAACTTCAAGAACATAGGCGAGGCGTCGCTCGACTTCTCGCCTAAAATCAACTGTTTCCTCGGCGACAACGGCATGGGCAAGAGCAATCTGCTCGACGCCATACATTATCTGAGCTTCTGCCGGAGTTTTACCGGCGTGGCCGACACGATGGTGATACGTCGCGGAGAGGACTTCGCCATGGCCAGAGGCATATACCGGCGTCGGGGCGCCGACGAGGAACTGCAGCTGGGCATGCAGCGCGGACGCCGCAAGAGTCTCAAGCGCGCAGGCAAGGAATACACCCGCCTGGCCGACCATATCGGGTCGTTTCCGATAGTGATGACCGCGCCCTCCGACACCGATCTGGCGCGCGGAGCCGCTGAAGAACGACGCCGGTGGATGGATATGGTCATATCGCAGGAAAACCACCGCTACCTCGACGCGCTGATGCGATATGCCACCGCACTCACGCAGCGCAACCGCATGCTGCGCGACGCATCGTCCGACAGCGCCCTCTACGAAGCCGTCGAGCTGCAGATGGAGATGGCCGCCGGAGTCATCACCGGCGCACGCAAAGAGTGGATCGACAAACTCCGCACACGATTCGGCGCCTTCTACGCCGCCATAGCCGGCGAAGAGGAGAAGGTCGACCTCGCCTACGACGACAGCACGGCATCGCCCGACGGCATAGCCGCCGGGCTTGCCGACGCGCTGGCGAGAGCACGGCGGCGCGACGAGGCCATGCGCCACACCACCGTCGGGCCCCACCGCGACGACATAGTGATGACACTCGCCGACATGCCCCTGCGCCGCACCGCATCGCAGGGACAGACCAAGACCTTCACCACCGCCCTGCGTCTGGCACAATACGAATTCCTGCGCGAAGCCACAGGGATGCGCCCGCTGCTGCTGCTCGACGACATATTCGACAAACTCGACTCACGTCGGGTGGAGCGCATCATACAGCTCGTGGCGCGCCGCGACTTCGGACAGATATTCATCACCGACACCAACCGCAAGCATCTCGACGAAATCGTCAGCCACATGGCCGGCGACTTCAGGATGTGGACGGTGAGCGACGGCATATTCACTCCCGAACGATGAAACGCACCGACCCGCAGCTCTTTTCCCAGATATTCAGCAAGCTCGTGGAGCAGAGCGGCCACGCCGACACCTATGCCGAGCAGCGGGCATGCTTCGTATGGCCCGAGGTGGTGGGACAGGGCGTGAACCGCTATACCACCCACCGCTACGTGGATCACGGCGTCATGCATGTCTATATCACTTCGGCGTCGCTTAAAAACGAACTCGGATTCCACAAGACCACACTCGTGGAGCAGATCAACCGACGGGTGGGCCGAAACGTTATAACTTCAATAATAATTCATTGAAAATGCAAGAAGGCACACTGCTGCAGTCCGACAACCCTAAGGTGCCGGAGGCACAATTCCCGTTCCACCACGTGCTGCCCGTGCAGATGCGGTTTACCGACATCGACATGCTCGGACACCTCAACAACAACGTCTACCTCAGCTTCATGGACCTGGCCAAGGTCAACTACTTCTCCACCGTAGGCATGGACTGGCGCAGTCTCAAGGCCGTGGTGGTGCACATAGGCTGCGACTTCTACTCACCGAGCTACTTCAACGAATCGCTCGAGGTGTGGACACAGGTCACATCCGTAAGCACCCACAGCTTCAAGATGGAGCAACGCATCGTGAACGGCGTCACCGGACAGACCAAATGCGTCGGACACACCGTCATGGCCGGATTCGACCCAGCCACAGCCAAAGGACAGGCGCTCGACCGCGAATGGGTCAAGGCCGTAGAACAATACGAGCAGAGGAAACTCTGATCCGACACTCGACCCGACGACCGATCGTCGGCCGGTCACGCACCGCCATATTTGATTTGCAGATTACGGCGCTTTGCATTAATTTTGCAGAAAACAACCCCATCATGACCGATAACGCAATCGACATAAAGGCCATCATGGCCGACATCCTCGAAGCCGAAAGCAAAGCCGTGGCCTCGATACCCTACACCTCCGACTTCGACAAGGCCGTCAGTCTGATCGTAGACCATGTGAAGCAGCGTGGAGGCAAGCTCGTCACATCAGGCATGGGCAAAGCCGGACAGATCGCCATGAATATAGCCACTACATTCTGCTCCACCGGCATTCCGGCGGTCAATCTCCATCCAAGCGAAGCCCAGCACGGTGATCTCGGCGTGCTGCAGCCCGACGACGTGATGCTCCTCGTGAGCAATTCGGGGCGCACCCGCGAGATAGTAGAGCTCCTCAGCCTGGCCGACGAACTTTATCCCGGCATACCGTCGATAGTGATCACCGGCAATGCCCAGAGCGAACTGGCATCGCGCGCCGACGCCACACTCTTCACCGGCGGCGCCCCCGAAGTGTGCCCGCTCGGACTGACCCCGACTACCTCCACCACACTCATGACCGTCATCGGCGACATACTGGTGGTCAACGTCATGAAAGCCACCGGATTCACCAAAGCCGAATATGCCAAACGCCACCACGGAGGCTATCTCGGCCACAAGAGCCGCCAGTGACGCCTACAGGCTGATCACCTTCCTTTAACTCCTAATCCACGCTTTACTTTGAGAAAGATCATAGTGGCAGGCGAATGCTCACTCGACATAGTTTTCCCTGCCGACACCGCATCCGACACATTCAGCCTCACAGCCCATCCGGGCGGACGGCTGCTCAACGCCGCCGCCATACTCGGCGACTGCGGCCACACGGTGGAATTCGCCGGAGAAGCCTCGCGCGACCTCACCGGCGACATCATCACCGGATTTCTCGCCCGACATAACGTATCGACACGCTCCATCGACCGCTACACAGCCGGAGTCACACCGGCCTACTTCCTTTTCGAGAACCGCGACGAGGCCACTGTGGCCATGCGCAGCCACGCCGCCGAAGGTTTTGACTTCATCTGGCCGCGCGTCGACGCCGACGATATCGTAATCTTCGGGTCTTACTTCGCGCTCGACAAGCGCATACGCCCGAATCTGACCGACTTCCTGACAAACGCCGCCGAACGCAAAGCCACAATCATCTACCTCCCCGGATTCCTGAGCAAACTGGAGCCGAGCATCACCAAAGTGATGCCTTTCATACTCGAAAACCTGCAATTTGCCGACATGGTGGTGACACGCAGCGGCGACTTCGCCAACATATTCGGCGCCGACGCCACCCCCGAATCGAGCTACCGCGATCATATCAGTTTCTACACACGCCTGATGGCCAACGTCGACGACAACAACGGAACGATAAGCATCTATCACGGCAAAGACACTGTCACGACCCCTTTCACATCCGACAAAGAGCCTCTTCAGGTCAACGCCATTGCGCTTGCCGCACTGACCGACGCACTGATCCAGCTGGGCATAACCCACGACAATGCCGACAGCCTGCCGTCGGGACTGCTCCGTATGCTCGCATCGCAAGCAGCCGACTTCATATCATCCCGCAAGTGAAAAACGACAACACATCACTCTCACCCGGATTTCTGCCCGGCGACTCCACCGATGCCGGACGCCGGATAGTGGAAGCCGCTACCGTGGAGGAAGCCGCCGAACATCTGCGCGACGCCCGTTTTGACACCGCCCACGACGAGATGAGGCGCTATGCCTCCGACGCCATCATCGCCGGCAATGCACCACATGCCACCGACGCGCTGACTGCCATTGATGCCGTCATGGCCATCGCGCCCGACGCCGACAACCCCGACATAGCCGACAAACGCACGGCCATAAAGCAGGTACTCACAGCGCTCCACTTGTCGCAGAACCGTCATGCAGAGGCGATGCAGACCGCTGCCGACGCCCTCAATATGCTCGCCGCCAATCCGAAGCGGCGCGACGAGGCTTTCCTGAGCATGCTGGCCGCGCTGCTCCACGACGTGGCACTGCTCCACTCCGCACGCGGAGAGTACAGGCAGGCCGAACGCGAAGTGGAGAAATCGATGAAAATACTCGAACGTCTGGCACGCACCGAACCCGACCGCTACGCATCGGCTCTGGTCATGGCACAGGCTTCGGTCACACAAGTGATGCACTCACGCCTCAAACAGGCCAATCTGCTGGCTCACACACAGGCCGCAGTGGAAACATACATGGCTCTGGTAGCAGCCAAAGCGCCCGACGCCACCGACCGGCTCGTCGACTCGCTCGCCGAGGAGGGCCGCACTCTCGCACGCATGGACAAACACCGCCAGGCTGTGCAATATTACACCCGGGCTCTAAAATATCTTGTGGGCATTGAGCCGGAGATGACACTGCGCCAGCTCACACTGTCGATCGACCTTGGCGAAAGCCTTCTGTACATCAAGGGGCAGCGCGAGAAAGGAGTGCATCTGCTCAACACCATGCTCCACAAGGCCACACGCCTCGGCGCCGATGAAGAGCACCGGCGCATAGTGGAAGTGCTGCTCAACGCCAACACCCGCCGCCTTGACATACTCGGACTGTGGCACAAACTGTTCCCCCGCTGAGATCCGACCGGCATCCGTCAATAACAACACTGCAACAAAAAACAACGAAACATGTCGACATATTCACCCCAGACCGACGCTGCCGCCACAACCGACGCACGAGTGGCCATAGTCACAGCCGAATGGAACACCCACATAACATCGCGCCTGCGCGACGAAGCCGTGGCCACACTGCTGTCACACGGACTCACCGATGACCGCATCGGACTCTTCGACGTGCCCGGAGCAGTGGAGCTGACATATGCCGCCGCCCGGCTTGCCGGCTGCGGCTACGACGCCGTCATAGTGTTTGGCTGCGTGCTTCGCGGCGACACCCCCCACTTCGACTACGTGTGCCAGTCGGTCACACAAGGCGTCACCGACATAAACCTGCAGGGCAAAACACCTGTGATATTCGGTGTGCTCACCGTCGACACCGAGCAGCAGGCCATCGACCGCATAGGCGGCCCGGCCGGGAACAAGGGCGCAGAAGCGGCTCTGACAGCATTGAAAATGATCGCTTTCGACCGATCGACAAAGCATGCCGCCGAAAAACAACCGGAAACAAACATACATCCCTGATGAAACGCATAAACCATATCATTGCAGCCATAGCACTGTCGGCGGCTACTTACATCACCGCCGGCGCCGCCGACAACAACACCGCCGAAGGAAAAGAACGCGGCTATATGACCATCAACCGCCAAACAGCCGAAGCACACATAGGCTTTCTGGCATCCGACGAACTTCAGGGACGCGAAGCCGGATACCCCTCGGGACGCATCGCCGCCAACTACGCAGAAGCCTGCCTGCGCGCCACAGGCCTTGAACCGTGGGACGGCAAGACCTACCGCCAGCCGTTTGCCGCCTACCGTCGCGAACGGCAGAAAAAAGGACGCTACACCGTCCATCCCGACTCGATAGCACGCCTGGAGCAGGAGGTGCATCAGAAACTTCCGCTCACCAACATCATGGGACGCATCACAGGCAAGAATCCCGACGAATACGTGATCATCGGCGCCCACTTCGACCACCTCGGGACAGACCCGCTGCTCGACGGCGACCAGATCTACAACGGCGCCGACGACAACGCATCGGGAGTGGCAGCCGTGCTGCAGATCGCACGCGCATTCGTCGAAAGCGGAGTGCAGCCCGAGCGCACAGTGATC
>NZ_PUED01000094.1 GCF_003024925.1 Paramuribaculum intestinale | reverse complement strand
GGCCAAATTTTCATTACACTTATTTTCTTGAAAATCAGAGGTTAAAGCCTCTCCGCCCGTACTGCTCTCGCTATAAAATAACACATTTGTCGAGAATGAGACGAAATCTTAAATGAAAGAGCCGTGTCAATTGGATATGTATTTTTTAGTATTGCTATTGTTTTTAACTAAAAAAAATTATAAATTTGCCAAGTGTCACATCGTATCGTCTGCTTGACTATTCCAAAACAAAATATCAATAAACAATATCCCATGAAGAATTCAGTACTGATCTTTGTTGTCGTTATCGGAGTCATTATGAAGCGATGCTTGTTTTGATGTTAATTAATTCGGAAAAAGTCACTATCACGTAAATTTGAATACTTACAGTTAATTATGATTATGAAAACAGTTAAATTATTTGCCGCGGTTTTGGCATGCGCATTGGCAGTCATGACAGCATGGAGTTGCTCTTCGGAGGGTGATGAGCCGGTGGGGTCGAGAGGTCAGACTGAGATACCCGAATGGCTTTACAAAACACTTTATGAACTTGAAATGGGCTATATAGGTCCTGATCAGAGCAAGCAATCACCTCTTGGGCAGATGATGTTGTCGTCGAACGGCCCCAAGGTGCCACTCTACACTACCCGTATCCACTCAAAAGGTGATGAGCGGTATTATAGTCAGTCGATGTTTTATTACAGCGTGCATTACCCCGCATTGGATCCGCGTGGCGAAGAGCAGCTATATCCATACTCTGCCATTACGTATCTCGAACATATATGCCTTGATGCCAAAGGCAACAGAATCACAGATCCTGTCAAGGTAGAGAGAATTCTTGATATGCCGCATGTATTCATACCGTATAATCGGCGGGAACCGGGTGAAGAATGGTGTAAGGATGGCTATGAAACCGACTTTGTACGCTATCGCCAGAATGATCCTTATTCCGTGACATGCGCTCGGAAAGACCACCTTTGGACAATATCCAATCTCCCCGGCGTATATAAAGATGCATTCAAGCAGCATGGTGAGAATCTAATGGGTATGACAGTGTCGTTTCTCTACGACAAGATTTCCGATACGCTCTACGAAGATATCGCACAGCACACCACGGTCGTAGCGGTGGCCTGCCCCCGCACCATCAGCTATGTCAACACCTACTTTGTGAAGACTGATGCCGGCTACATGGAGGTGACAAAAGATGAATTTCTTGATGCTTCGGCCGCAAAGTTTGACACGCCGGAGATGTTTGAGGCCAATGGTGTCTACAAGCCTACAGAAGGCGGCGACTATATAAATCAATGCATCGAACTGCCAAGAATAAGCCAGGCTGATATCGATCGCTGGAAGGATAATGAGAAGCGTGGGGTAAAAATCAGCTATATCTAACCCGTATCATATAAGCTTCATAGGTTGTAGATGGCCGGAGAGTGGCCGGCCTGATCAATCGGGGCTACCTGACGGCCGATGTCGATATCACGCCATCGGCCGTGATTCCCTGTGCGTCGACCGACATATTACGGCAAGTGGCATTGTTGTAGAATTCGATCTTTGCCTTGCCTTGCCGTCGGCGTCGGTCGCAAGATCGGGATTCCAGTATAGCGTGCGCCGGTAGTCATTTTCTTCAGGCATCACAGAGTAGTCGGGATGATAAAATTCTGCCGGAACGGCATAGCCGTCGATCACGGTCCGCCGTGTGCCCGGCGGTACGGGTACGGCAGGATCGGTTTCGATGAACACCACGCATCCGTAGCGGTCAATATCCATAATCGAAAGGATCGGATCGGCATACTTGAGTTTTATGGCACTCTCTTCGTTGATATAGATCGATTTGATCGATTCGAGATAAATATTGCGGTAACGGACCGAGTCGGTGAAATATGATCGTTCGTAGTTGATGACAAAAAGCGTCTTTTTTCCCTTGTAAAGAATTTCCTCTTCTCCCGATGGCATTATCTGCCGTCGGAAGTTGGGATTGATGTTGAGCAATGCCGCGAGCAGATCCTGTCCGATATATTTGCCGTCATCGGCTATGTCGTCGAGTTCCCGGCCCATGTCGTAATATGCCACCGACTTTGAGCGGTTTCGCAGTATGTCGGCTTCTCTGGAATTGCGTTTACCCTTGACAACGATTTCGTCAAGGCTCAGCAGCCTTTCTCCGTCGGGCGTTTCTGATCTCACCGGATCCTCCGGCTGATCATCGTCTTCGGTCTGTCCGGTATCTGCTTGCAGGTTGTCGGCAATGCTGTCGTCGCCGGAAATCACCAGATTCTGCTCTTCCTGACGGTATGCTCTCGGTGTCGGAGCGTATTTACGGTCGAAAATGATGCGGTGGTCTTTCTTTTTGCCATTCTCTTCCGACCACATGATCAGATCCCATGTTCCGGTGATGTCGCAGGCGAAAGCAAACTGTCCGCAGCTGTCTGATTCGATAGATCTGACCATCGACAGTCGTGTGGTGTCGCCTTCGTGTTTTTCTCTTTCAAGCAATGCGGCCGTGAGTTTTACGCCCGGCTTGGGTTTCTTTTTGACAAATGATACGATCTGGCCTTCGACTCCGATCCCTCTCTCCGGGGGATACTTGATGTCAGCCAATGCTTTTTCCTTGGATTCGGACCACTTGTAGCGTCGCCATCCCTGTGTCATCATCAGAAGGTCGAGCTGTGTCTGCCGATCGGGATTGGAAGGGGAGAAGAATCTTGACGGATTGGCAATATACCCTTTAATATCCGACATAAGCAATAGACCTGAAAGTATGTCGGAATAGCTTTCTACCGCATTGTCGGCATCGGTGACAGCTACCGATAGGGTGGTGGCTACCGGATTTCCGTGCCGGTCGGTAGCCGTCAGTTGCATGCCGACTTTTTCCATCGGCTGATATGACGGCTTGTCGCTTTCGACGGCGATTGTGGCATAATCGCTATTGTCAACAAAAAACATTCTGTCGGCAATAGTATGTCCGTCGGCGTCAGTGAGTGTGATTGTCGATACTCCGGAGGGTACCTGGCTCTTGTTGATCTTCAACACTGATACCGAGTCGAGTACAATGTCTCCCGCAGAATATACATATCCGCGAGAACTGAATATCACGCCTATTGACGGCGCGTTGCGGTCATAGCGTCTGCGGATTGTCACTACTGCGGTATCGGGAGAAGAGGTGTTGTCCAGGCTCAGGCCGATTCCGCCTTTTTTTGCTGTCGGCAGATCGAATGTGTATGTCTTGCCATCATGATCTATCTTGGCCTGATATGATTTTCCTTCTGCGGCCAACAGGGTGAAAACGCCTCTGCCGTCGGCTGTGGGTGTCATGTTTGCCACGACGGCATCTGACTGTCTTTCTACGACTATACCGCTGCAGTCGTCGACAGAGCCATTGCGTCCGAGCGCTTCAAAAGCGATTCTGCATGGGATCCCGGCAATAATGTAGCCACCCTCGGGGTAGAAGCGTACGTCGAGTTTCTTTGGCTTTTTGACGGCAGGGCGCTCCGTTCCATATTTGACGCCGCTGTTTTTCATTATGCGGCGGTCGGTGTAGTCGCCATCTTTTGCCGGACGGTCGAAAATCGGAAAAACACGCGAAAACACTACGTCGTCATCGAAGTTCAGCATGTATTTCGTGTAGGCTCTGACTTCGTAGTAGCCGGAGTAGAACGGAAGTTGACTGAGAGTGAAGTCACCGTGACACTGGCCGTTGGTAATGCGGAGTGTCTTTTTTTCGATGACTTTGCCACCGGGGTTCAGCAACTCCACATATAGTGTCTGACTCAATGGCGTCATTCCGTGGGTAGGAGCTAAGACTACGTATGCTTTGAACCATATTTTGTCGCCATGATAGTAGCTTGTGTTGTCAAAGTGGAGATACACTTTTCCTGCGGCAGACATATATTGGTGTCGAAGTTATGGTTGTCGCTGGCAGATATGGCCGGCAGCATCATAAGTGTCGCAGCTAACAGGATCAGAAGTTTTTTTATTGAAACGTGGGTAGACATAGTTTTACGGTTGTATCATTTTTTTATTAAAACACAAATATAGTCAATGTGTTAGGTTTAAGTTTTTTTAAAAAAATAAATTTAGCACGTAACTATTCAGCGAAAACAAAGGATGCGAAGATATAGCCCGTCAGTTTAGACGAGCGCCAATATAGCATCGAGAGGGGATTGCCCGTTCTTCCATGCTGTGTCTGCGATAGAATGTAGCGCATGAAAGGCATCGGCACCGGTTTCTGAACGGAAGCATCCGGATATTTTCTGCTTGACCTTGAGTTTTCGGATTCCTCGTTCCGATGCGTTGTTGTCAGATGGTATGGCCGGATTCTCAAGGAAGTTGAATATGTAATCCCGACATCTGATTATTCCCCGTTTCAACTCATTAAACTCTTTGCGCAGACTGTCAAGGTTCTTTTTGAGTAACTCATCCAGCCTCGTCAGCCAACTGTTTTTAGGGATTACCTCATCGGGGTTCTCATTCCTCAGGTGTATGGCTTCCCGCAACAGTGTCTGCACATCTTTTGCCCAAGTCTGTTTCTTGTCTATATCATTGAGATATTCGAGATTCCTCAGCAGATGAGCCAGACATATCTGATTGTTGAGGAAGTCAATGGCGAAGTACGCGCTGTGGCGGTCTGTCACCGCGACCATATTCTTCAGTGAGTCGCCGAAGCGCTCCTCAAGGACCTTGGCGCCACGGCCGGCTCCACGGAACACTAGAGTCAGATACGTTGTCTGCGCAATCCATGACCAGTTGAGTTTCCCATTGGTGTAACATCCCGATTCATCGAAGCCCACTACTGCGGATGCCTTTATCATACGTTCTATCAAGGCAATGGCAGGACGGGATCTTTCAAGCATCTCACGGACGATATTGGCCAGCGTTCCCTGACTGATTCTGACATTGAACATTGTCTCAAACAGCGACTGCAACCGTTCGTAAGGCATGCATTGCACCACACTCAGATAGGTCGCAATGGCACGTATGTTTTTGCCGAATACAATCGCATTGCCGCCTCTGCGGCGCGGTGCATAATCACGATTGCAACATCCGCAGCTACAGACCTTTTTATAAAATCTGCGTTCACGATAGATTGGCTGTATCTGAGGCATGTCTATCTCTTGGCTGACATAATCAAGCTCACCTTCAACACCCGACAAATCGCGCCCGCACTCACTGCAATATCGGGATGACACTTCCTGGATTTCGTCAGGCATCTCCACCTTTTTGCGTGTCGTTCCTTCATGCCCGGATTGACCGCCGACAGGTCTTTCTGATTTCTTCCGCAATGATTTCGTTCTGCGTTCCACCTCAGCCTTTATCGGTTCTTTCGATGGCGGAGTACTGCTGTTGCCGGAGTTCTTCGGCAGCTGTTCATACTTCTCCAGCCGCTTGCGTAGCTCAAGGTTTTCCTTAAGTAGTTTATCTATATTTCGGTTAAGCGACCGATTTTCGGCATACAGGGAATCAATAGTTCCCCGTAACTCCTTCAGCTCAGACAATAGCCCTGCCAAAGTTGAATTTATGTCGTTAACCTGTTGTTTCACAGATACAAAGATAGCAATTTTATCTGACATACACAAACAAAACCACTATTATTTTGATGATACTCAGAGAATTATTCTAAAATTGTTGCTGACCGAGCTGATTGTGTTCGATTCGCTGAATAGTTACTTTAGCACCTTGAAATGTTAAAAAGATACAATAGTGTTATTGTAACAACAATGTAATATAATTGTAAGACCGGTGTAGTATGTGCGACTTAAATTTGCATCGTAAATTTAATGAAACATCAAAGCGGATCGCTTAGATAATAAAAAGCAATCTATACCAAATCATAAGAAGAAACATTTATTGCAAATAGCAAATTGTAATTGAAGAGAGCAATATTATCACATTTGCAGACGGAATGTCGGATGACATTCCGTCTGTCTTTTTGCTGTCCGAGCAGGCAAAAAAAGTGGGGGGGTATATGTTGCGTAATGTAGTTAAAAGCCCCGGCGTCGGACTCACGAAATCCGATACCGGGGCTGTGATTGTTTCCGCATCAAGATGCGGATGTGATGGCATTCACTCGATCATGACCGAATCGCCCGGCGACTTCAGGCAGTGGTTGCGGGTGGTGGAGCTCGGCACGTAGATGAAGTCGCACGCCTCATCGTGTCGTCCCTCGAAGTGCATGGGGAAGAAGTGGCTGACATCTATTTTTTCCATAAACCGGCTTGCCGCGTCGGTATAGCCTTCGCCAGCCCGCGGATCAACGGCTATCATGGCAACGGTCACACTCTGGTTTTCGGAAGCGATGCGGTTGAGTGCTTTTTCGAATTCCACCTGTGGGTCGTGGTGTTTTTTCGCGTCATCTTTGTGGCAGTGGTGTATCTGGAGCGTGCTCAGATCGCCTCCATGGAATATATTCATGCCATACTTTGTAGTCACCATGAAGCTGACTCCTTTGCACGTGGCCGGATATGCTTTTACGGTGATGCCGTCGGGCAGGGTGTCGATAGTGTCGCCGGCGCTCACTCCGGCCACGTCGAGCGTGGATGGTATCTCCTTGGCGGGAACATCATTCGAGATCACATAATACCGTGTGTGGTTCTGAGCCATTTCATAGATTCCGGTGTTGTAGTGTCCCTCATGATTGTGGCTGACCAGAAACACTACAGGGAGCAGAGGGTTGCGGTCGAGTATCTTGTGGAGAGAGTGTGAGGGATCGTTGCTGTAGTCAAACACGAGGATCGCCTTGTCGAGCTCGATGGCAAATCCGCTGTTGTCCAAATACGTTACTTTCATAGTTCTATGCAGGTTTGAGTTGTTGTCGCAGTGATCTGAAGGCCGTCGTAGGCTATCTCTATCCCCTGCGGAAGCGTCGGAGCCATATCGGCATGGAGTCCGAAATGGTGGCTCATGTGGATCAGATAGGCCTTTTGTGGTCTTACTGCATTAATAACGTCGATAGCCTGCTGGAGGTTCATGTGTGTGGGGTGTGGATCGATGCGCAGTGCGTTTATCACCAGCGTTTCCGTGCCTTTGATGGCGTCGAGTGTGGCAGGCGGCATCGTGTGGCAGTCGGTGATGTATGTGACGGGACCGATGCGGAATCCGCTGATCATCATCCGTCCGTGGTCTATGTCGAGCGGCATGATGTCGAGCGGTCCGGATCTGAACGTCGTGTATGGCCGGAATACCGATGTGCGAAGCCGCGGCACCCCGGGATAGTCGGTCATGCCGAAGCAGTAGGGGAGTCGTTGGGTGATGTCGTGAGCCACATCCTTGCTGCAGTGTATGGGCAGCGGGCTGTCGCCGTAGGCATACGGACGCAGGTCGTCGAGTCCGCCGGTGTGGTCGTAATGGCTGTGGGTGATGGCCACGGCGTCAATGCGTGGGGATCCGCAGCGTAGCATCTGCTGCCTGAAGTCGGGGCCGCAGTCGAGCAGCAGATTGTATCCATTGGCTTCGAGCAGAGCCGAAGTGCGCAGACGGTGGTCGCGTGGATCGGCAGAACAGCACACTCCGCATCGGCATCCGATCTGCGGCACACCTGTAGAAGTGCCGGTGCCGAGAAACGTCAGTTTCCAGTCGGTCATCTGTAGGCACTCAGTATGCCGTCCTTAAACATCAGATAATGGCCATTCTCATAGGACCATATCTCTATGAGGTAATTGTTGTCGGTGCGTCGTTTGATTTCTGCGGGCGACCCGATCGCCAGCCGGCATTGGTCGCGCGTCATGTCTATCGCCACCCGGCCATTGATGATATTGTTCCAGACAGCGTCGGGTGTGTCGGGATATTTCAGCCTCGGATCGGTTTCCGACAGCAGCGACGCGAAGCTGCGGGGAGCTTTGCGCGTGTCGCCGACCGACATAAATAGCTGAAACCTGTAGCCGTTGCCGTCGTCGATCAGCAGTCTGACAGGATATATCGTGTTTCCCTCCTTCACGTCGAGTATCTTGACAGGGATGAACTTTCTGCCGTTGAACGAATGCTCGTTCATGTCATACCACAGTGAGGTCATGATATAGAATGTCGACCCCTTGAGGCGACGTCTCACCTCATCGACTATCGTCTCCTCGATCGTCAGCGGAATGGCAACCGAACCGATACGGCTGATCTCTTCCGGAGAGTGCCCGCTGCGATAGCGCATCTTGCGTCCGTCGGCGGTGTGGAATCTGAATTCGGCTACCTCCTGACCCGTGATGGTGAGCACTTTCTCCACACCGTCATATATCAGATATTCACCCTGCAGTGAGCCGGAATTATTCTCCTCGCCAAACAGCATCAATGCCTTGTTGTCGGTGACATACAGCCGTTTGCCCGGTTTCCACTCTTCTATCGGTTCACCCTTTATATCGGAAAGCAGATTGCTTTCGCCGCCACTGATCTTGGCAAGATCTTTTTCGTTTGCCGTGATTTTGGGTGTGCTCTCTATGCCTGTGAAGCATCCGGTGGCTGAGACGGCAAGCAGTATTGATGCTGCATACTGCAGCGTGAATCTGGTGAGAATGTTCATCTGATTGTCGCGGGGGAGTCCCGCAGGGTTGTTTGTGTCGTATTATGTCGCAAAAATATGCATTTATCCTTGATTTCAACCTAAAAACTTCGATCAAAATGCAAATGCTTGGTTTATATGGATGAGAATTAATGATTTAATATATATTAACACAAGATTTTTATGAATATATTTGGTGGTTGTCGAATAACTTCATACCTTTGCACTCACAAAACAACAACATCGCGGGATGGAGCAGTGGTAGCTCGTTGGGCTCATAACCCAAAGGTCACAGGTTCGAGTCCTGTTCCCGCCACAAAATTGTCCTAAATCTCTTTAAGCCAACGCTTAAGGAGATTTCCCCTTTTTACTGGGACGAAATCGGGACAGTAAATTATATCGCTACATGTGTCATGTTTGATGTTTCCGCAAGAAATGTCTAAAAAAAATGTGTCATTTTGAAGCATTAAAATTGTTATCTCAGTCCTATCCTCTCGGATATACATATCCGAAGCTCCATACCGGCAAATCATGGTATGTTGATTTTTATGCGCTCGATCCGGCCACAGGTCAGATGCGCCGAAAAAAGTACAATCTTAATACCATAAAAAGCAAAATTCAGCGTCACCAATACGCAACAGAGTTAATCGTCAGTATCGTCAATTTGTTGAGGACAGGATGGACTCCGTGGCAGATTGTCGAGCAAAAAGAAGCACCGATCCTATTAAAAGATGCGTTTGCCCTCTACAAAGAGCATGTGCAGCGACAACAAAAAGAGAAATCGATCAAAACTAACCTCAGTTTCCTAAAACTTTTTGAGGCATATCTTGACAGCTTGTCGCGGCGTTCGAGGGAGGTCAGGCAAATCACCACGTCGATGTTGGTTACATACCTCGATAAACTGTACCTAAAACAAGGTGTGACAGCGCGAACCAGAAATAATTACCGCGGCTTCCTTTCATCGCTGTTTACTTTTTTCGTCGACAGGAATTTCATCCAGTCAAACCCTGTGGATCCTATCAAAAATCTGACGGTTTCGGCAAAAAAACGCCAGCCGTTGACCAAGTCGATGTTGAGGCGTCTTAACGATTACTTGTCGGAGCACGACAAGTGGATGCTCCTCGCTTGCCGTATGGAGTATTACACTTTCATTCGGCCCGGTGAGCTGCGCCATATCCGCATCAACGATATCAGCGTTAAAGACATGCAGATCTTCGTCAGTGGTGAGATCTCGAAAAACAAGCGCGACGCCAACGTTGCCATCAATCGCGAGATCCTGACCCTGATGCTCGACCTCGGTCTGTTTGACTATCCCGGCGGCATGTACATTTTTGGACCAGGATTAAGACCCTCTGCAACTATCGGAGACAAAAATCTGTTCTCGCGCGAATGGTGCAAACTGCGCTCTACGCTCGGATGGTCGCCATGTTATCAGTTTTACTCGCTCAAAGATTCCGGGATCCGGGATCTTGCCAACTCCGCAGGTATTGTAGTTGCGCGCGATCAAGCCCGGCACACTGACATCTCGACCACCAACCGATATCTTCAGGGGCGTGATCAGCCAGTTCACGAGGAGGTCATAGCATTTCGGGGCGTGCTATAGCCTGATGCGGTAAAAGTAGCCGGTTATCAGCATATCGCCCCCGTTTGTGGGTAGGTCGCATTCGATTTTTTGGCACACATATTTTTGGTTGTGCAGCAAAAATAT
>NZ_PUED01000093.1 GCF_003024925.1 Paramuribaculum intestinale | reverse complement strand
TCCCTACGATGGTCATCCGACCGCTATGAGCCGGAATGAGGCTATGGGTTGTCTCCTGGACCGGCTACGCAAGGATGGAAGCGATGTCCTGACAGCCGACACGCGTATCATCATCGCTCCAGGATATCGTTATCGTGTGGTCGACGCGATGGTGACCAACTTTCATCAGCCCAAGTCCACGCTGCTGCTGCTCGTGTCAGCTTTTACCGGTGGCGACTGGCGCCGCATGTATGATTTGGCCATGGAGCGTGAGTTCCGCTTCCTCAGCTATGGCGATGCCTGCCTGTTGCTCTGATCAGGATGCTGAAGGCACTTTTCGAGGTCGCGGTCGGAAGAATCGGTCGACGATCGATGCGAGTGCGCCGTCGCCTGTCACATTGCAGGCTGTGCCGAAACTGTCCATGGAGATATAGAGTGCTATCATCAGCGCGTTCTGCGCCTCGCTGAAGCCTAATATCGACGACAACAGTCCGAGTGATGCCATGATGGCGCCTCCAGGAATTCCGGGTGCGGCCACGATGGTGATGCCGAGCATTATTATGAAATGGCTGAACATGCCTATATCGAATGCCATGCCCTGCATGATCATCAGAGCCATGGAGCATGCAACCAGTTTCAGCGCGCTTCCCGACATGTGGACTGTAGCGCACAGCGGCACGACAAATCCGGCGACATCCTCGCTGACGCCCATTTTTATGCTCTGCCGTAGAGTGACAGGTATGGTCGCGGCCGATGACGATGTGCCGAGAGCTGTAAAATAAGCCGGCATCATGGTCCATAACATTTTGAACGGATTCTTTCGGGCGAATATCGAGGCGATACAATACTGGAACACAAGTATGAACACATGTATGCCGAATATCACGGCTATTATTTTTGCGAAAGAGATCAGTATTGTACCGGTTTGCCCTGAAACGGTCATTATAAGAAATATTCCGAATATGTAGAATGGAAGAAGCGGAACAATAGCCTTGCGTATCGTCAGCTCGATGACGGAGCGCAGTTCGGCGAACGCTGACCGGAGCACTTCGGCCGACGTCACGGCTATTCCGAGCCCGATGACAAATGAACTCACCAGAGCGGTCATCACTCCCATAAGCGGAGGCATTCCGACGGTGAAGTATGGTTCTATAGTCGTGCCTCCCTGCTCTACGGCTGTCATCGCCGAGTCCTGACTGATCATGGATGGGAACAGCCAGATGCCGGTAAAGTAAGATGTATAGCCGGCAAACAATGTGGCTCCGTATGCGAGCAGAAGCGTCACGATAAGCATTTTTCCCGCGCGGATGCCGATGTCGCCTATGGCGGGGGTGACAAATCCCACTATGATCAGTGGAATCAGGAAACCGAGAAATTGCGAGAAGATATCATTGAAAGTAGCGCACAGGCGGGCAAACCATTCGGGCGAAATCCATCCGATAGCTATGCCCATTGCTATGGCGATAATGATGCGTGGAAGCAGTCCGGGTTTTATCTTGTGTTTCATATTGCAAAGTTAAGGAAAAATATAAGTAATTTTGCAATATGTTAATGATGTCTTACATAACAATACAGGACGTTTTATGAATACCGCTATGAGGCGGCTGCGTCCGCTGATGCTCGGCGGTACGGGGAGTGATGTCGGCAAGAGTATGCTTGCAGCCGGCCTGTGCCGCATATTCCGCCAGGATGGATATGCTCCGGCTCCTTTCAAAGCCCAGAATATGGCACTTAATTCGTATGCCACTCCTGAAGGCTTCGAGATCGGACGCGCGCAGGCTGTGCAGGCCGAAGCCGCCGGAATCGACTGCCATACGGATATGAACCCTTTGCTGCTGAAGCCTCAGGGTGATTCTACATGTCAGATCGTTGTCGACGGCGTTGCAGCCGGAACATACAGTTCGGCGAGGCTCTATGACAGTGAGGTCCGTGCGGAGTTGCGCGGAGGTGTCTGCAAGGCTTTCGACAGGCTGTCGTCACGCTATAATCCTATAGTGATGGAGGGAGCCGGAAGCGTGGCCGAGATAAATCTCCGTGAGTCAGACATCGTGAACATGCCGATGGCGGCATATGCCGATGCCGCCGTGCTGCTTGTCGCCGATATAGACCGTGGCGGCGTGTTTGCATCGGCCTACGGATCGGTGATGTTGCAGCCGCCGGAATACCGGCGGCTGATCAAAGGGATTATTGTCAACAAATTCAGAGGTGACATGCGTCTGTTTGATAGTGGCCGCCGTATGCTTGAGGAGTGTTGCGGTGTCCCGGTAGTGGGTGTCGTTCCTTATATGGCCGATATCCATATAGAAGATGAAGATTCGGTTGCGCTTGGAGGCAAGCGTGTGGCGCCAATGCCCGGAGCTGTGAATGTGGCTGTCGTAAGATTGCCGCATATATCCAATTTCACCGATTTCAATGTCCTTGAACATACTCCGGGCGTAAACGTGTATTATACCGCCGAGGCCGAGGCGCTTGTCGGGGCAGATATGATCGTGATTCCTGGCACCAAAACTACTATAAGCGACCTGCGGTGGCTTAAGGCTACCGGTATGGATGAGGCGATTACCGGACTCGCGGCCGACGGCTTGCCGGTGGTCGGTATATGCGGAGGCTATCAGATGATGGGTCGCGTGATTGATGATCCGGAGGGATATGAAGGAGAGACTGATTGCGTCGACGGGCTTGGTCTGCTGCCGGTAACGACGGTCATATCCGCTGACAAGCAGATCCGCCGGATTGCATTCGAGATGACGACGGATGCCGGTGCGTGCATAGTTGGCAATGGCTACGAGATACACATGGGACGGACACGGCTTGATCAGGACGCTATCGCTTTAAGCATGCTTTCCGACGGCACAGCCGACGGATGCCGTAATGGCAATTGTTATGGAACATATATTCATGGTTTTCTCGACAACAGTGAGGTGATAGCATGGTTGTTGCCCCGGTTGAGCGGGTGTGTGGCTGATTACGGGGCTTACCGCCAGAGGCAATACGACACGCTCGCAGCTCGGTTAAGAGAGTGCCTCGATATGAATATGATATACCGGATGATAAGTTATGACTGAGGGACACGGTGATGATATCTACAGATATTCCGGGCTTGTCAAGGTGAATTTTTCGACCAATATATGGCAATATCCCGATCTCAGCGCGTTGAAGCGGTTTATGGCTTCAAAACTCGATTTCGTAGCGTCATATCCCGAGCCGGAGCCATATAGCCTGGAACATCGTCTGGCTGATGACATCGGAATAGAATATGGCCAGATCATGGTGACCGCCGGAGTGACCGACGCCATATATACGATAGCGCGCAATATTGCGGCAGGCCGTCGCAGCGGTATCGTGGGGCCGACATTTGCCGAATATGCCGATGCTTGTAGTGCGGCGGGGGTAGTGTATGATTATTTCGGTGATGCGGAGGAGGCCGCCGTGAAGAGCGACGTAGTGTGGATATGCAATCCGAACAATCCTGACGGAAGAGTGATTGATGCCGGCGGTCTTGCAGCGTTGATCGCCAGCAGACTATCAGTGATGTTTGTGATAGATACGGCATATTCCGACTATTGCCGGGCTGAAAAGCTCGATGTGAGTACGATGGCTGGTCATGACAATGTGATCCTGCTACATTCGCTTACAAAACAGTGTTGCGTGCCAGGATTGCGCGTAGGATATCTGACCGCGAGCGCTGAAAACATCAGATCTCTCCGCCGGCACCGTATGCCATGGGCCGTCAATGCCTTGGCATCATCGTGCGCGGAATTTCTTATTGATAATCCGCCTGTGATACCGGTGGATATGCTTCTTGCCGAGAGCAAAAGGATGCAGTGCGCGATGGCAGCTATGGGATATGATGTGACTCCGTCAGCCACTAATTTCTTTTTGGGTGCTGTTCCCTGTGGTTCTGCAGCCGCACTGAAGGAGTGGCTTGTCAGTCGGCACGGACTGCTTATACGCGACGCTTCAAATTTTGCAGGTCTGTCTGCTGGTCATTTCAGGATAGCGGCGCAGCGTGGCGACGAAAACGATTTACTTCTTGATGCATTGAAGGAATGGATTGGGAAATATTGTTGATCGGTCTTGCCGCAGGATGGACGCTTGATCTTTTGGCAGGCGATCCGTTGTGGATGCCTCATCCGGTTGTGTGGATGGGCAAGGCAATCGCGTTCATGGAGCGTATGCTCAACCATGGGTTGCATCGTGTGGCCAAAGGGGCTGTCGCGTCAGTCGGACTGGTCGCCATAGCGTATGTGTTGTGTGGTGCGGTTCTGTTGCTGCTCGCCCCATGGCCTTGGGCTGAAACTTTGTTTTGCACAGTGATGGTGTTTTTCTGTCTGGCCGGCACGACTCTGACACGTGAGGTCGGAGCTGTGTTCGACGCTCTCGACCGTTCGATTGACGATGGCCGCCGTCAGGTAGCGCGTATAGTCGGCCGTGACACCGCCTCGTTGTCGGATCAGGAGGTGGCAACGGCTGCGCTTGAGACTTTGGCCGAGAATCTTTCAGACGGGGTGGTCGCTCCTTTGTTTTGGTTTGCGATTCTCGGTGTGCCGGGCATGGTAGCCTATAAGATGGTCAATACTCTTGATTCGATGATCGGTTATCGTAATGACAGATTTAGGTCGTTTGGTCGTGTGGCAGCCCGGATAGATGATGTCGCCAACTGGATTCCGGCACGACTGACTGCGGCGCTGATCATACTTGCCGCCGGACGGCCGGATTTATGGAGGTTTGTGCTCAGGTTCGGCCGTTGTCATGCAAGTCCTAATTCGGGATGGCCCGAGGCCGCTATGGCGGGTGTGCTGGGATGCCGTTTTGGCGGGACTCACGATTATTTTGGCGTGGCGGTGTACAAACCTTATATCGGCATAGACAGCCGACCGGTAGGCCGCATCGATGCCGTGCGCGCCATCAGAGTGGCGCGCCGTGCGGAGTTTATGGCTGTAGTCCTTGTCGGCTTTACGATTGTCGCCATATCCTTCATCGCATGATGACAGATATGGCGACGTTCTATATGCCGGATTGATATATGCGGGGACTTGTCTGTCCCCTCTTCTTTTATATCTCGTAGAAGGTGCAGAATGCTTTGATGATGCTGATGTGATCGGCGGTCGATGCGGTTTCGCGCACGGAGTGCATGGCCCAAACGCCCGCTCCCATGTCGACTCCACGCAGATCAAGCTGCGCGGTCAGTATGTTGCCGAGCGTGGATCCTCCGGCTACGTCGCTGTGGTTGACGAAATACTGGCATGGTATGCCGGCTATGTCGCAGATGTTTTTGAACACGGCTGCGCTGTCGGCATCGGTCATATATTTGCAGTTGGCATTGATCTTGATGACAGGGCCTCCGCCGAGTGTGGGATGATTGGTCGGATCCTGCTTTTCGACATAGTTGGGGTGGACGGCATGTGCGTTGTCGGCCGATATCATGAACGATGATGCAATGCTGATCATGAATGCTTCATCGGTCCATCCGAGTGAATTGCATATACGTTTCAGTATGTTGCGGAGCACAGGCGATGCTGCTCCCTGTTTTGTCCCGCTGCCGGTCTCCTCGTTGTCGAAAATGGCCATGACCTTGATCGCTCCTCTGTCGTTACCGGCTTCAAGCAGGGAGGTGAGCGCGGCATGCACCATCGACAGGTCGTCGATACGTCCTGATGTAACGAATTCCCCGTTGATTCCGGTAATGCATGCCGGTGTGGTGTCAAAAAGCGACAGATCGTAGTCGATGATTATTTCAGGATCTACATTGAGCTCTTCGGCTACAAGGCGTCTGACAAGTCCTTTTTCATCACCTTTGGCATTGACACGGCCGATGACCGGCAACATGTCTTTCTGTTTCGAGAGAGGATTTCCGTCGTTGACAGAGCGGTTGAAGTGTATGGCGAGATGAGGTATGGTGAGCAGCGGCCGGTCGAATCTTACCAGACGGCTGATGGGGCGCAGAGGATCCTGCCCGCGCAGCATCACCCTTCCGGCTATTGACAACGGACGGTCAAACCAGGTGTATAATATTGAACCTCCATATACTTCAGTGTTGAGTTTCACGATGTTTCCGTCGCACAATATCTCGCAGTCGGGCTTTATGCGGAAGCCGGGTGAGTCGCTGTGGGCCGCGATGATACGGAAGCCGTCCTCCGGATCAGAGTCGCCGACAGTGAAAGCGAATATTGCGGAGTCGTTTTTTGTCACATAATAGCGTCCTCCACGGTTTATTTCCCATGCCTCGCGCGGATCAAGACGTTCGAATCCTTCGGCGTCAAGACGTCGGCGCACGGTGTCGACGGCCAGAAAATTGACCGGAGAAGAGTCAAGAAACTTACAGAGGTCGTCGATGTAGTCGTATTGTTCCATATCAGTCAATATCAGATGATGAGTATTTGATTTTGTTGAGGGCCCGGAGATTGTTGCAAAGTATCTGGCTCCAGTAGCTTTCGAAGTCTTCTTTAATCGCGGCAAGGGCTTCGGGGGCGAGTGCCAGCGGATCGGGTTTGATCATTTCTATAAAGTTATAGACCGACTGGAATATGTCGGTCAGCCCTTCGGAGAGGCTTGCGGCTATGGGTGTGTCGGAATACTTCATGTCTTCTTCAAACACTTCGAGATACGTGTCGTCCGGACCCATGATGTTTTCGATCGCGCGGCGCACTGATTCATAGTAATCTTCCTCCAGCGACGGATTGATATAGGCTTCCTCTGTCGATATGTCGGCCGACAGATCGGAAGCGGCAATGTATATTCGGGGAAGCAGCCGGAGCATCGTATCGATAAAATCTCTGCGCTCAGTTTCGGCAGCCGATTCCGCTGCCTGACAATATTCGTTGCACAGGCCGATGAATGCAAGGGCATTGTTGTTTAGAACTGTATCATTCATAGAGATGGTTGTGTCTTATATATTCATAGACTCCCGGAGGGAGAAAATAGGTCATGTCGGCTCCTCCTGATAGTGCCTGCCGCAGGAATGTGCTTGATATTTCGGTTATTGGAGCATTGATTATGCGGCAGTTGGGATGCGATGGTGTTTCGATAGGAAATCCGGGGCGGGGATATACGATCACACCGTAGTCCGATAGTATGGACTCACTCTCACGCCATCTGCCGAAACCGAGCCAGTTGTCGCTTCCGGTGATGATGCTGAAGGAGACCGACGGATGCCGGCGGTTGAGATAGCGCAGTGTGTCGATGGTATATGACGGACGTGGAAGTGAGAGTTCCACGTCGCAAGCTTTTATCCTTGATTGCCGGTCGGCGCCGACTGCTATTTCAAGCATTTTGAGCCGATGACGGTCATCGATAAGCGTGGCACTGTCTTTGAGCGGATTTTGCGGTGACAGCATCATCCACACTTCGTCCAGTCCGGCAAACTGGGCCATATAGTTTGCCACCATCATGTGGCCGACGTGGACAGGGTTGAATGATCCGCCAAGCAGACCGATTTTCATGCGCCTACAAATTGTTTGATGGCTTTTTCGGTATCGGCTACCGCCTTGTCGAGATCGTCGTTGACGATCCGGATGTCGTAGGATGGGGCGAACGACAGTTCGTATTCAGCTTTGCCGAGGCGCTGGCTTATGGCTTCGGGCGACTCGGTGCCGCGTCCTTCCAGACGCACCCGCAGGGCGTCGATGCTCGGTGGCTCGATAAATAGAGCCAAAGCGCGTTCGCCATACATGCGTTTGACGTTTACGCCGCCTTTGACGTCGATATCGAGCACTACGTTGTGACCCTCGCGGCACCTGCGTTCGACTTCGCTCTTCAGTGTGCCGTAGAAGCGTCCGGGATAGACCTCTTCATACTCTACGAAGTTGTCGTCGGCTATGGCCTGACGGAATTCTTCGTCAGTAAGAAACCAGTAGCTGACGCCATGAACTTCGCCCTCGCGTGGCTGACGGTTGGTGGCCGACACTGAAAATTTCATGTCGATTTCGCCTTTTTGCAGCAGCCGGTTGATGATTGTGGATTTGCCACAGCCCGACGGGGCACTGACGATGATGATCTTGCCTTCCATGATATGCGTTTATGGGGTGGGTAAGTATGGGTTTTTATGTCCGGGGAGATGCACGGGTTCAGAGCACATTGAGTACCTGTTCCTTTATCTGCTCAAGCTCGTCTTTCATGCGCACTACGATTTTCTGTAGTTCGGCATGATTGCTTTTTGATCCGAGAGTATTGATCTCACGTCCCATTTCCTGACTGATGAAGCCGAGTTTTTTACCTTGTCCGGTTTCGCCGTCGAGTGTTTCCATGAAATAAGTCAGGTGTTGGCGAAGCCGCTGTTTTTCCTCGTTAATGTCGAGCTTCTCAATGTAATATATCATTTCCTGCTCCAGACGTCCGAGATCGATATCCACTTGTCCGAGTTTGGCGAGATTGTCCTCAATCCGGGCACGAATCTTGCTGACGCGTTCATTTTCATAACGAGGCACCTCTGCCAGCAGGTTCTCTATCTGTCGTATGCGTTGGGTGAAGAACTCTTCGAGTTTCCTGCCCTCTTCGCGTCTGTATTCCACCAAGGCGTCGGTAGCAGCGTCGGCCGCTTTAATGAGCGCGGTGCTTTCGTTCTGCTCGTCTTCGGCCGGTGCTTCGGCTTTCATGATGTCAGGCAGCCTCATCAGAAGCGGCATCCAGTCGGCGGGGTGCGACACTCCGATAGCGTCGGCGATATCCTCCAGACTTTTCTTGTAGGTCTTGAGCAGCGGCAGGTTGAATTGAGTGGGGGAGTCGCTGCCGATGTTCTCTACAGTCACTATAGCCTCGACTTTGCCTCGTTCGATCCGGTGTGCCAGGCGGTTGCGCATCTCCAGTTCCACCGCTCTATAAGCCGAGGGTAGACGGAGTGACATGTCGAGTTGTTTGCTGTTGAGCGATTTGATCTCGACGGTTATTTTTTTGTGTTCTGTTTCGACAACCGATTTGCCGAAGCCTGTCATTGATAGCAGCATTTCAGTAGTGTATATATAGACTGTTGATATTCGTTTTAATGTCTGACAAAGTTACGATAAAAAGTTGAATCGCGAGCAATCTGTGATAGAGTTAGCCCGACAAATTGAACGAATCCATGCAAAATCCCGGCAGACTCAAAGTATGTTTGAATTTAACGGTGAAATAGCGTAACTTTGCACAAAACTTGAATAATGGCAGTAATATTGAATATAGACACCTCGACGGAGGTGTGTTCGGTCGCTTTGTCGGCTGAAGGGACGGTGCTTTGTCATCGTGAGGAATTCGAGCAGCGCAACCATGCAACCCTCCTGAGCGGTTTCATAAAGGATTGTCTCGACCGACTCAGGGAGCTTGAGCTTTCACTGGATGCTGTGGCGGTTTCTATGGGTCCGGGTAGCTATACCGGACTCCGGATCGGTCTGTCGGAGGCCAAGGGGCTGGCATACGCTCTGGGACTACCCCTGATAGGTGTCGACACTTTGCAGCTTCTTGCGGTGTCGGTGATGTTTTCTGGATATGAATACCCCGAGGGGGCGGTTTATGCTCCGATGATCGATGCACGCCGCATGGAGGTGTTTACAGGAGTCTATGATCAGGCTCTGACACCATTGCTGGAGCCGGCTCCTATGATTCTCGACGCCGACAGCTATGCCGGATTTCTTGAGAAAAGCACTGTGCTGTTTTTTGGCAATGGAAGCGACAAGGCGCGTGAGGTGGTTACTTCGCCCAATGCTGTCTTTGTGCCTGATGTCAAGCCTCTGGCTGTCGATATGACGGCTCTGTCCGAACTGAAGTGGAGTCGCCGTGAGTTCCTTGATCTGGCTTATTCCACTCCGTGGTATCGCAAGGAGTTTCAGGCGACTTCTCCGCGTGATCCTTTGGCGAGCAGCAGTGCGAGCAATAGTCCGCGCACGGCCAGATAGCATAGAAAAGCCAGCCACAGGCCGTGATTGTGCATTGTCGGCCACGCAAGCATATATACTGTGAAATATACGGCGGTGGCGCACAGCATGGACAGGAGCATCGACCGCGTGGCTGTAAGGCCTATGAATATTCCGTCGCAGACAAACGCCATGAATCCGGCCAATGGTATAGATATTGCCCAGACCTCGTATTCGCGTGCGGCTGCCAGTGTGGACAGATCGTCGCAGAGTATTTCGAGCAGGGCAGTGCCGAGTGTGGCATAGCCGACAGTGAATATCAGGGCGAGTGTGGCTGATGTCAATATCAGCAGTCGGCATGCCTGTTTCAGCGCCTGGTGTCGGCCGGCTCCGGAGTATTTGCCGCATATAGCCTCGGCCGAAAAGGCAAAGCCGTCCATAAAGAAACTGAAAAGGGTGAACAGCTGCATAAGCAGGGCATTGGCGGCGAGTGTCTCGTTGCCTTGCATTGCTCCGGTGCGCGTAAACCACAGAGTGACGCCGACAAGACACAATGTGCGTAGAAATATGTCGGTGT
>NZ_PUED01000092.1 GCF_003024925.1 Paramuribaculum intestinale | reverse complement strand
ATAAGTAACTCGCAAAAATTAGCTGCGAGTGATTTTTGAGATTTGTTCGAGTGGTTTTTGCTTGAAGACGAGGGCGTGTAGCGAGCTACACAACTGAGGATGAAAGCAAAAAACGCCGGACAAAATCAAAAAGTACCGCAGCAAACCATGGGTTACTGACGAGTTTCATAATATCAACTAATTTTTAAGAGTTACTTAAGGAATAGACAGGGCAAAAAAGCAGGGCGGTGTCATAAGAATATGAGCATAAGGATAATAAGAGGCGCTGTGTCAAAAAGCGGGATTTTGACACAGCGCCATTGGTGTGGGGGAGGGTATGGGTCAGAATGGGAGTGTGTTGAGCTTCTTGTCGACAATGAGGCCGTCGCGCACGGCGGATGTGTCGAACCGTGAGCCTTTGCGTCGGGCCTTGAAGCGGACGGTGAAGAGATTCACTCCGCTGCCGTCCACAGTCGGGCGCTCGCCGATGTTGACGAATGTCGGGTAAAGCTCACGGTGTCCATCGGTATGCAGCCGGTCGTAGGTGAGGTTTTCCATCCCCTTGAGGGCTTCGGTGTCGATGCCGGCGAATTCCCAGCGGGTGTGGTCGTAGGGTATGGCCACGCTGATGGCGTTGAGCGAGCTGACGGTGTCGGCTGTAAACTCTATTGCTATCAGTTCCGTGCCGTCGGTGTCGGTAGAGCGGCTCGCCTTGTGGCTGATGGTGCCTTTCAGTGGCTCGGCGTAGTCATCAGGCTCGACTCCTCCATCAAGCCGGGTGGCCACGTTGGAGATGTCGAAGGCGTCTATGAGGTCGTTGCGGTTGATGTCGCCGACGCTGATGTAGCCTTCGAAGTCGGAGTCGCCACGGCGCAGACCGGTGTAGTTGGTGTAGGAAGTGAGGTCGGCCTCATCCACTTTGCCGTCGGCGTTGATGTCGCCGGGGAGATATGTTTCGGTGCCAGGCACTTTGAATACGTAGAGTTCGCGTCCGCTGACGTAACGTCCCACTCCTTCGTCGACGTGGAGACGTATGTAGCGTGCCTGTGGCTGCTCGGCGAACACGAATTCTTTGTCGAGCCCGTTGCGTTCCCAGCGGAATGAGTCGACAGGAGTCCAGTGCTGCTTGTCGAGGCTCACGGCAATGTTGCCTGAAAGGATGGTGCCGTTTCCGCCGTCGGTGCGCGGCAGGTAGCGTAGCCGGTCGAGGGTGTTGACTCCCATGAGGTCGATCACTATGTTCATCGGCAGGGCGTCGGCGCGGTAGCGGGAGTGCATCATGTCGCCGCTTTCGGCGAAGTCGAAGAGCCGGCTCATCTCGAATCCGGGCTGCAGCTCCTTGTCGGCTTCGCCGCGCAGTCCGTGGAGGGCGAATTCGAGCGGGTCGGTGCGGGTGATGGCGTTCAGTTCGGTCCATGGGCCGGGACCGTCGGCGTTGACCGCGCGCAGTTTCATGGAGTAGGGTGTGTCGGCTTTAAGATCGGCGAACGGGAGCGACAGCTGGCGGATGTTGGCGTAGAGCAGCGAGTCAAACATGATCTCGTAGGAGTCGGCTCCGTCGACGGGTTGCCATACAGGCGAGAGACTGTAGGCGCCTACAGAGTCGGCCGGGATCGATGCGACGGGCGCGGTGAGATTTCCGTGGGCCGACAGAAGGTTGTTGCGGTGCTCGAAGATGAAGCCGTCGACTGTCACGGCAACGGTGTTGCGGCTGACGTCGGTGGGGGCTATCTTCACTTCGATCTGGGGATTCTTGACGACGGAGTGTGCTGCGGCGGGGGTGCCGGGTGTGGAGAACCGGTTGAGCTGCGGTGCTTCCACATAGCGCCAGGCGTCGGCAGCGGCATCGAATGCCTCTTCGGTGGTGGCTTCGGTGAGCCGCACTTTACGTCCCCCGACCGTGGCGGTCACTTTCGACGGGCGGCCGGTGGCGTTGATCAGCAGTTCGGTCGATTTCATCGGGTCGTAGCCGTCAAAGCTGCCTCTGGAGGGGTCGACTGTGACGGTGAGCCGTCCCGACTTGCCCAGATCCGACACTATGCGGGTGGTGACGGCCTGTCCCTGGCGGTAAAGTTCGGTGACGCCGTCGTCGTCATATTCGGTCATTTCTGACCGTCCGTCGGGGTATATCTCGTAGATGCGTCGTGTGCGGTCGATTTCCGAGGGGTTGTTCGAGGGGTTGGCCATCGGTATGATGGCTCCGGCGCGGACAAATACGGGAAGTTTCCATATCGGCGCGTCAAAGGAGTTGAGCACTCGTCCGCCTTCGTAGCTCTGTCCGGTGAAATAGTCGATCCAGCGTCCGCGCGGCAGGAATATGCCGTGGCGTATGTCGTTGCCGAGCGAGTCGGGGGCTGTCGGCCGGTAGACCGGCGCCACGAGGAAGTCGGGTCCGTAAAGATACTGGTAGCGTGTGGCGGCCGACAGTGTGTGACGGTCGGGATATTCGAGCATCATGGCTCTTATGAGCGGTTTGCCGTCGACGGCTTCGCGTGCGTAGGTGTAGGCGTAGGGAAGGAGCTGCGATTTGAGCTTAAGATAGTTGCGGTTGATGGATGTGGCGGGTTCGCCGAGCGCATGGGGATATTTTTCGTTTGAGCCCCATCCGTCCATGTTGAGCTGCATCGGCGAGAATGTCTTCCACTGGAAGTCGCGTATGTTGACCTGCGGGTTGCGTCCGCCGAAGATTCCGTCCATATCCGATGATATGTTGGGCTGTCCGGATAGTCCCGATCCGATGTAGGTGGGTATGTGGAAGCGGATATACTCCCATTCTCCTCCCACCTGGTCGCCGCTCCAGATGCCGGCGTAGCGCTGTGTGCCGGCCCAGCCGTCGAGCGATATGATGAAGGGGCGGGCGTTGGCTCCGTAGTAGGGCATGATCTGTCCGACGTCGCTGACGCCGTTGAGTCCGAACGAATAGCCGGCTCCGACCCAGGCCACGTCGGTCTTGAGCACGCGCACTCCGGCGTCGCGCACCTCTCTGACAATGTCGCGCTGAAGCAGTGCGGGCACCCCCTCTTTGGGATGGAGGTCGCTCTGTGTCCACAGTCCTATCTCTACTCCTTTGGAGCGGGCGTAGTCGCCGAAACGGCGCAGGTTGTCGATGTTGCCGGTGAGCGAGTCGGTCTGGCCGTATCCGGCTCCGTAGCCGTCGTTGGGCAGCAGCCATCCGAGCGGCATGTCGTGGGCGGCGTATCGGTCAATGACGGCGCGTGCCGAGAACTGGTAGTTGTCGTTCTCGCCGTTGAGGCTTTCGCGTATGCCTCCGTTGTCGCGCTGGCTTTCGCGGTAGCGCACTCCGTCCTCAAACATTATGCCTTTGCCGGTGGTGTCTGGAGTCCAGTAGTCGCGGTTGTAGGCGTTGAGATGTCCTTCGTAGAAGCCGAATTTAGGTAGCAGCACCGGGTTGCCGGTGAGCTGATAGAAGTCGGCGAGAAGCTGTGCCGGTGTTTCGTCGACCATGACGAATATGTCGAGCCAGGGGGTCTGGTGAGTGAGGCTGACACTGCCGGGTTGCTTCGCTCCGAAGTCGTATGATCCTTTGGCGAATGTGTGCCAGAGCACTCCGTAGCCTCCGGTGCTCCAGTAGAAGGGGGTCGGCGATGCCACTCCGCCGTCGGTCCAGGAGTTCTGGTTTTCGATGGCTATGCGCCGTCCCTTGTGGGAGAAGCGGCCGTTCTGTACGCCTCCGCCATAGAAGTATTCTCCTTTGCGTTCGGCGAGTGTGAGAGTGGCGGCGCCCTTGTCGAACTGCAACGGTGCGGTCTGGCTGGCGACCACTGCGCCGCGACGCAGGTCGGTGACGGTCATGAGTCCGTCGGCCTTGCCGAAGTCAAGGCTTACGGCAGGCGTGGCTATGGTGATTGTCGCTGGATTGTCGGTCACGGTGACATTGCCGGGTTGCCGGCGCGGATTGACGGTGAGGATCTCGGCAGGCGGATTGGCCTGCGGATTGCGGATTATGCCGCCCTGAGGATCATAGAACAGGCGGAACACGGTGGGTCCGTAGAAATCTACCGCCATGCGGGTGCCGTCGGTCATTACGAGTTCGGCTGTGGTGGGATTGAGCAGCGAGGCGCTCTTCACACCTGTGTCGGCCTGGGCAGCGATGACGTAGGCTAAGGCTGCAAGCGCTGTCAGAAGTCGTTTCATATCGATTGGTTTTTATGGTTGTGATGTCGGGGTGGGTCGTCGCGGTCCGACTCCCGGGAGGGATAGTGTCGGGCTGACGTCCAAAGTTAGTCATAATTTTGCTGACTGACAGCGGTCGGTGTGGAATTTCGGCGGTCACAGGCCGATTTCGTCGGTTTCGTCAGTCCTGACGGCTCCGACACCGATGCCGAACAGGGCGAAGTCGAACCATACCGGATCGTCGGGCCGCCGGGTGCGCAGCAGGGCGGTCAGCTCCTCTGTGGTGCGGCGGTCGTTGGCCTTGCGGTCGATGAGTCCGAGCTGACGGGCGGTGTTGCCCACATGCACGTCGAGCGGTATGAAGAGCTGCGCTGGACGGAGTGCGCGCCAGAGTCCGAGGTCGACGATGCCGTCGTCTCTTACGAGCCAGCGCAGAGCCATGTTGACGCGTTTCAGCGCCGTGGCCTTGAGATTCAGCGGCAGACAGCGTGAGTCGTCCTTGCCGTCGTTGGCCTGACGCAGCTCCATGTTGATTGCCTCCACCAGATGCCATGCCGGCGCCTCGGCGGCGGTGGCTCCGCAAGCTGCGGCGAAATCCTCGAGGGTGGCGTGGCGCGAATATATCCTGTGGAGTCCGCGCAGGAAGTGGCGCAGGTTGCGGTTGAAAAACGTTCGGTGAATGTTGCCGTCGGGCAGATCCTCGTAGGCGCGTTCCATCACGTAGGCGTGCGGGTCGTGTCCCATCAGGGCGAGCATACGGTCGCAGTCGCGGCATATCATGCGGCGGTTGCCCCATGCGATGGTGGCCGAGAGCAGCGACGCTATCTCGGCGTCGGGCTGCGATGAAAAGCGCCTGGGGAACTGTACGGGGTCGGCGTCGATGAACGCCGGCGAGTTGATGCGGCGCGCTTCCTCTTCGAGAAGCGTCCAGATGTCTTCGGAGATGTTTTCGATCATACGTGTGCAAAGTTACTAAAGAGTGTCGGGCGGTGCAATGAAAAATGGTGTGGAGTCGGTGGGCTGCGAACCGTCGCGGCGGCGACGGCGTTTTGAAATATGTGAAAGCGAATGAAAGAAAATATGACGGATCGTCGCTCCGGCGCATCACTCTGGCCGGAATGCTCGTGACGGTAGGTATCGTCTTCGGCGATATCGGCACTTCGCCGCTCTATGTGATGAAGGCCATAGTAGGGGTGAATCCCGGTTATGACGCTGACTATATAATCGGGGCGATATCGTGTGTGATATGGACTCTGACGCTGCAGACCACGGTGAAGTACGTGCTGATAGCCCTGCGGGCCGACAATAAGGGGGAGGGGGGCATTCTGGCTCTGTTCGCTCTGCTGAGGCGTCAGCCCCGGGGATGGCTCTATATTGTCGCGGCGGTCGGGGCGGCGATGCTTGTAGCCGACGGGGTGATCACGCCGGCCATCACGGTGACAACCGCTGTCGAAGGATTGAGGATCGTGGCACCCGCAACTCCGGTGCTCCCTATCGTGATCGGGGTGATATTGCTGATATTCATGATGCAGCGTGTCGGCACCGGACGCATCGGGCGCTGTTTCGGCCCGTTCATGCTCGCATGGTTTCTGATGCTCGGAGTGCTCGGGGCAGTCAATCTGCCGGCATGTCCGGAGGTGCTGAAGGCTTTCAATCCGTGGTATGCGGTGAAGCTCCTTGTGTCGAGTCCGTCGTGGTTCATGATCATGGGTGCGGTGTTTCTGTGTACGACCGGTGCCGAGGCTCTCTATTCCGATCTGGGTCACTGCGGACGCCGCAATATCACCGCAAGCTGGATGTTTGTCAAAGTGATGCTCATACTCAACTATCTCGGTCAGGGCGCATGGCTTCTCACTCATGCCCGGGAAGCCGCCGGGGGGATCAATCCGTTTTATGCCGTTATGCCGCAGTGGATGACTCTGGCGGGCGTGGCCATGTCGACCGGCGCAGCCATCATAGCGAGCCAGGCGCTGCTCAGCGGGTCGTTCACCATCTTCTCCGAAGCGGTCAATCTCGGTTTCTGGCCACGCCTTAAGATCGACTATCCTTCGACCGAGAAGGGGCAGCTCTATGTGTCGTCGGTCAACTGGTGTCTGCTCGCCGGATGCCTGTTGACTGTGGTGATATTCCGCGATTCAAGCCATATAGAGGCGGCCTACGGACTGGCCGTGACGATAGCCATGCTCACCACCACTCTGCTGCTTGCCTTCTGGCTGCGCTTGCGAGGGGTGAATATGATCGTGGTCGGAGCGTTTTTCGCGTTTTTCATGACTGTGGAGGGTATATTCTTCGTCGCCAATATGTCGAAGTTTGTCCATGGCGGATGGTTCAGCCTCATGATCGCGGCCGTGGTGGGAAGCATCATGATAGTGTGGCGCAATTCCACCCGGCGCCGCGCCTCGTTTATCGAGTACAGGCGCATGGCCGACAGCGCCGCTACGATATCGGCTGTCAAGGCCGACAAGGAGATACCGAAGTATGCCTCCAACCTGGTGTATCTGAGCCGTTCGGGCGATCCGTCGCTGGTGGAGAGCAAGCTGCTGTACTCGATCGTCAACAAGCAGCCCAAGCGTGCCGACCATTACTGGTTCGTGCATATCGATCATGTCGACAGCCCCGACGAGCTGAGCTATTCGGTCAGTGTGGTGGTGCCTGAGACGATCTATGTGGTGACGATGCATCTCGGTTTCAGGGTGGCGCCGCGTATCAGCGTCTATCTCCGGCAGATCGTGGAAGATCTGGTGGTGTCGGGCGATCTGGATCTGCGCAGCGGCTATCCTTCGCTGCGGCGCGAGGGAATTCCGGGCGACTTCAGGTTTATAATCCTCCACCGCATATTCTCGCCGACAAGTATATGTGGAGCTACTACGGCATTGCTTATGCGGCTTCACGACATACTGCGGCATATCGGTGTTTCCGACACCTCGGCCTACGGGCTTGACACGAGTGTGGTGACGGCCGAAACCGTGCCGCTTATCATCAACACCTCGTCGGGGCGGCGGATTGTCAGGGAGGAGTGCTGACGCGCCCTGCCGTCAGGCCACCGGTTGCGGCAGCAGCAGGAACAGGAGCGAGTAGAGCAGCAGCAGCATGGCTGTCAGTCCGAGCAGGGGGGTGAGGCGCGAGCCGCTCCGGCGGGTCATTAGCCATGCTATCGCCGCCGCGACCGCCGCGATGGCAGGCGGGACGAGCGGCAGGCCGGCGGCCGACCACTGCGGATATACCAGCGCCATGGCCAGCAGACCGTCCAGGAGGTAGAGCCAGGGCATTGTGGCCGGGCCGAGAATGACGGCCAGAGTGTGCTTGCCCACGGCGCGGTCATCGGAAGCGTCACGGTAATTGTTGACGATAAGCACGTTGGCTGCAAGCAGCCCGACGGCAATACCGCCGAGTATCACCTCGGCGGAGCATTGCCTCGTCTGCAGCCACGAGGTGAGCCATACGGGTATGATGCCGAAGAAGATTATGACGGCCACTTCGCCGAGTCCGTGGCGCGACAGCGGCCACGGACCGGTGCTGTAGGCTATTGCCGCCGCTGCGATGACTATGCCGAGCGGCAGAAGCCACAGTCCTCCGATGGGCACGAGCGCGAGGCCGACGAGGCAGGCCAGCGCGAGGGTGCCGACTGTGGCTCCGAGCATTGACCGTGGCGATATGTCGCCTTCGGTCACTCCGCGTCGCGGCCCTTCGCGGCCGGGCCGGTCGAGTCCGGCCGCGAAGTCGAAGTATTCGTTGGCGAAGTTCGACGCTATCTGTGCCAGCAGTGCGAACAGCAGGCATAGCGTGAATGGGATCCATGCGAATGATCCGGCATGGACGGCGTAGGCTGTGCCTGTGATGACGCCGGCCGTCGAGACCGGGAGCGTGCGCAGGCGCATGGCCTCGATCCAGGGCTTTAGTGTATTCATTTGTCGCTGTCTGATGCTTTGTGGGGTTGGACGCTGTCGTTGTCGTCGATGCCGAAGCATTTCATGACGGCGCGGCGTATGCGTCGGGCCGGTGCTCCGTCGTGGCGCAGCAGCTTGATTATTGCACGGATGTATTCGTCTTTGTTGGATAGTCCGCATAGCCCGGCCACGTTTGATCCGGGCACCATCGATTTCTGGTTGTAGACTTTCAGCACCGACCGGTAGTCGGACGTTTCGAGGTATCGTCTGAACTCGCGGCAGAATTTTTCGTAGAGGCCGCGCGGATTCAGCTCGTCGAGGAGCGAGTTGATATGCTGCTCGAACATGTTGATGTTGGTGAAGCGGCCGTCGATGCGGTATTCGACAGTGCGTTTCACCCGGTGGCGGGTGTGGAGCAGCGCCTGCTGGCGCAGGTCGGTGCGGAACATCGAGAACACCGCGTGGCGCACCTTGTCGAACACGCGGTTCTCGTCCTTGCCACGGCTTGCGGCCACTGTGCGGATCACCTCCTCAAGCATCAGTATGTTCTCGATCTCGGCCACGTCGGGCACCATGATCTTGCGCCGCCGCAGATAGTCCACCTCCTTGTCGTCGCGCCGGTCGCGGTCGACTATGCCGTGGGAATCCATGTGGTGGAATGTCGTCAGGTCGTTGAACGAGCGGGTGGCCTCGATCACCTTGTTGCAGCTGCCGAGCGACTTGACTGTGTAGGATTTGAATATCAGCGGATAGAGTTTGGCGTCGATGGAGTGCACGCCGTCGCCTTCGATGAAGAGCACCGGTTTGCGCGCTCCGATGATGGCCATGTAGATCTCGTCGGAGATGCCCTGGCGCGATGTCAGCAGGTCGTAGTCCCAGGTGGTGCTGACTGGGTTGTAGTCGCGCACCCACACTACCGTGGCGTCGGTGCGCGACGAGGCGAACTCCAGATCGTGAGTGGTGTAGACAAACATGCAGTCGGGGCGCATGGCCTCCACGATGTTCCACAGTGCCTGCATGACCGACGGATGGAGGAACATTTCGGGTGAGTCGACAAACACCGCCGCTCCTTTCGGAGCGTAGAGCACTGCTCCGAGATAGTATATTGCAGCTTTCTCGCCGTTGCTGAGTTTCAGAGCCGAGTAGCCGTCGGCGTTTTCCGAATCGGGCCGGCTGAAGAGGAAACGTCCCGACTCGATGAGTATGTTGTTGTCGGGAAATATTTCCGACCAGGCTTTTATCAGGCGGTCGATGCGTGTGGGGGGGAGTGATGCGTCGGCGTCTGAAGCGCGTGTGATCTTGTAGGATATGAGATTGAGCATCTCGTCGTGCATCAGCAGCGCGAGCAGGCGGTCAAGCTCCGTGTCGGCCGCAGGCCGCAGTGAGGCGGGGCCGTAGGCGGCTTCGAAAAGGCGGTCGATGCCGGTTGGCGTGTCGGGGTGTCCGAACAGGGCGGTAAGCGCCGACATGGTGAATGTGCGCTCGCCGAGATCTTCGGCCAGTCGGGCTGTGAAGCGCGACTTCCCGGCTCCGTTGGCGCCTATGATGACGAGCTGGCGGGTGGAGGCGGGTATGCGCAGCGGATCGCCCTCGCGCCTTGGCGGCAGCGTGATCATGGCGGCGTCGGCGTCGGTAGTGTGGGCGTCGGTGTTCATATCAGCTGACCCGCCCCCTGACGGATTATTTCGGGTGAATGCGGATCGGTGAGGTCGACGACGGTGGTGAGATCGCCGCGTCGCGATCCGGCGTCGATGAGCATCGCTATCGGCGAGCGGTCGCCATAGCTCACGGCCACTTCATCGGGCTCGCCGAGCGGTGTGCCGTCGGTGTCTGTGGCGGTCATGGAGAGCAGCGGCGCGTCGATAGCCTCGGCGATGGCTCTGGCCACCGGCGAAGCGGGTATGCGTATGCCTACCGAACGGCGTCCCTTGAACACTTTCGGAAGCTCGGTCGATGCCGGAAGTATGAAGGTGAATGGGCCGGGCAGGTTGGCACGGAGTATGCGGAAGGCGGTGTTGTCGATGCGGGCGTATGCGGCCGCCTGCGACATGTCGTTGCATATTACCGAGAGTGTCTGCCGCCGCGGGTCGATCCCTTTGAGCCGGCACAGTTCGTCGATCGATGCCTGCCGGAGCGCGTGACAGCCTATGGCGTAGTTTACGTCGGTGGGATATGCGATGAGGCGTCCCTCGTCGAGCAGCGACGCCGCCCGTTCGATGACTTTGGTGTTGATGCTTGAATCGTAGACTCTTTCGATGATCATCGGCTTTGCGCTCCGTGGCCGGGATGGTTGTCGGCTGTATGCGCCCTGACGGCAAATATAGAAAAAAAACCGATACTGCGTTACAAAATATTTGTTAAGAGCCGTGGCCGTGGCCGGTGAAGAATGTCATGCCTTTCGCTTATACCCCTCTGA
>NZ_PUED01000091.1 GCF_003024925.1 Paramuribaculum intestinale | reverse complement strand
GGCCCGAACCGTCAAAGATCAAAGGCTATCTCAACTTCGACATGATAGGCCGCAACAACGACGAATCCAACCCCGAGCATGTGGTCTATTTCTACACCGAGGCACATCCGGCATTCGAACAGTGGCTCCGCAACGACATAACTGAGCGCGGACTCCGGCTGAAGCCCAACTACCGCCCGTGGGACCGCCCCATAGGCGGTGGCGACAACGGATCGTTTGCCAAGCGCGACGTGCCTGTAATATGGTACCACACCGACGGACATCCCGACTACCACATGCCATCGGACCACACCGAACGGATCAACTGGGACAAGACTGTCGACATCACACGCGCCGCCTATCTCAATCTGTGGAACCTCGCCAACATGCCCGCCTACTGATGCCGATACGTATCCGAATCGCCGCCGCCATGCTATGGCCGCTGCTCCTGTGGAGCTGCAGCAGCCCCGACCATTTCACAGTCGAGGGCCGGCTTCCCGACGGCGCGACAGCCAACATTGAGCTGACATATTATGCCGACGGCGGCATACGGCGCACATCGGCTGTAGCCAAAGATGGCCGGTTCACGATCAAAGGCTCGTCGACACGTCCCACCCTCGCCCTGCTCACCATATCTGGAGGAGCGCCCGCAGCCTCGCTCATCGTTGACAACGGCGACAAGATCAAGCTCACCGTCGACAGCGCCATGACCGGACTCGAAAGCCTTTCGGGCAACAGTCAGAGCGAGAAACTGTGGCGGTTCGTGACCGGAAACCGACAGGCTCTCACATCGGGCAGCGACGCCGAGGTCAACCGTCTTGTGACCGAATTCGTCGGAAGCAACTCCACAGAACTCTGCGCCGCAGCCATCATGGTCACCGCCTTCCGCACTCCCGGCCATGAGGCCGAAGCCGATTCGCTCATAGCACGCATCGATCCCGAAGCACGCCCGCAGGAGGTCATGCACAACTTCAGCGAAGTGCTCGCCACCCAGATATCGAGCGAAGCGCGCGGCAAAGTGCCCAACATGACCCTCTACGACCGCCGCGACACCACCGTCTATTATGCGCCCTACAACCAGTCGGCAAGCATCATCGCCTTCACCTCGGCAATGCCCCGCCAACGCGACTCCGTCACTGCGGCCCTGCGTCAGCTCGCCGACAGCCTGCCGCGCCGCCGTTTCAAAGCCGTCGAGGTGACACTCGCGCCCGACTCGGCCGAATGGAAACGACTGACCGCCCGCGACTCCGCATCGTGGATTCAGGCCTGGGCTCCGGCCGCGATAGCATCGCCGTCGATGCGTCGGCTTGCAGTGCCGAGAGTGCCGTTCTTCATCGTAGCCGACTCCACCGGCACACAGATCTATCGCGGAAGCAGCGCCACAGCCGCCATCACAGCCGCCGACCGCATACTCCGCCATAAATAGCCCCTTCCCAATCCCACTCCCTCCCCACCACACTATTTATTTCTCCTCCACGATATGCTTGTCAAGACCTACGGAGCCGCCGTGCAAGGCATCGACGCCATAGTCGTCACCATCGAAACAGTCGTTGAACAAGGATTCTCCTTCTGCATGGTCGGCCTGCCCGACACAGCCGTCAAAGAGAGCTATCAGCGCGTGCAGGCCGCCATGACTCAGAGCGGCACAGGGTGGCCGCGACGCAAAGTGACCATCAATCTCAGTCCGGCCGACGTGCGCAAAGAGGGGGCCGCCTACGATCTGCCCATAGCCATCGGCGCCCTTGCCGCTGACGGCAAGATCCCGCCGGAGAGCCTCGAAGGGATGATGATCATGGGCGAACTGTCGCTCGACGGATCGCTGCTCCCCATCAAAGGTGTGCTGCCCATGGCCATAAAAGCCCGCTCGCTCGGATTCAGAGGCATGATCGTGCCGCACGACAATGCCACGGAAGCCGCCGTGGTCAACAATCTCGACGTCTACGGCGCCGACAGCCTGCGGCAGGTGATCGACCTGCTTTGCGGCACGGTTCCCCTCGCTCCGACACAGGTAGACACCCGCGCCGAATTTGCCGCCGAATCGTCGGTGTTCGACTATGATTTCGCCGAAGTCAAAGGCCAGGAACAGGTGAAGCGCGCCTTCGAGGTAGCGTGCGCCGGAGGCCACAACATACTTCTCGTAGGCCCTCCCGGATCGGGCAAATCCATGATGGCAAAGCGACTGCCATCCATTCTGCCTCCGCTGACGCTACAGGAAGCCCTCGAAACCACCAAGATCCACTCAGTGGCCGGCAAACTGAAATCGGGCTCACGCCTGCTCACCACACGTCCGTTCCGCTCGCCCCACCACACCATATCGCCCGTGGCGCTCGTCGGCGGGGGAGCCAATCCAATGCCCGGCGAAATATCCCTGGCCCACAACGGCGTATTGTTTCTCGACGAATTTCCCGAATTCTCGCGCTCGGTGCTCGAAGTGATGCGCCAACCCCTTGAAGACCGCACCATCAGCATTTCGCGCGCCCGCTATTCCATCGAATACCCCGCCGGATTCATGCTCGTGGCGAGCATGAACCCCTGTCCCTGCGGCTACTACAACCATCCAACCCGCCAGTGTCTGTGCCAGCCCGGAGCCGTCGACCGCTACCTCAACCGCATCTCAGGCCCGCTGCTCGACCGCATCGACATACAGGTGGAGATACTTCCGGTGGACTTCGACGAGATGCAGAGCGGCCGTCCGGGAGAATCGAGCGAGACCATACGCCAGCGCGTGGTCAGCGCGCGCAAGGTGCAGGAAGAGAGATTCAGCGACTGCAAGGGAGTGCACTGCAACGCACAGATGACCTCACGCCTGCTGTCGACACATGTGCGCCCCACGCCCGAAGCGATGAAAATATTGCGCGACACCATGATACGCCTCAACATGTCGGCGCGCGCCTACGACCGCATACTGAAAGTGTCGCGCACCATAGCCGACCTTGCCGGATCGCCCGACATACTCCCCGAGCACATGCGCGAAGCCGTCAGCTACCGCGCCCTCGACCGCTCCGGCTGGGGCAAATATTAGAGATTGTCCAAAATTTATATCACTTTGCTTTTGAGAGTCGTTCCAGCGTCTTTTTGTTTGCTCCCCGGTAATGTAGCTACGGCTACACTCCCTCATCACAAACAAAAATCCATCTGACAATCCTTCTCAAAATCCGTATTATATAAATTTTGACAATCTCTTAGCTCCTTATTGGTTCTATCAGATTTTTTGGAAGATTATTTTGGAGATTAAAAGAATCTTCTTACCTTTGCGGTGTTGTAGATGCGTACAACAGTAAATCATTACACCACCGACGATGAAAAAGACTCTCATTCTCACTGCTTTGGTAGTATTCGCCGCAGGCATAGCGCTTGCGGCCACACACAGCTTCACACACTCCTCCACCACCGACATCGCCGAAACCGCCAATGAAATAATCACCTCGGCCACACGCAATGCCGAGCATGACACCACCCCCGACGCTACATTTACCGACGCATACCTGGCCGGAGATCTCCGCGGCATAGCGGCGTCGATAATACCCGGAGCAGCCGCCGAAGGCAGCCCGGCTGCCGACACCGCGCTCAGCTGGATAGAGCTGCTGCTCGGAGCGGTTCCGGCAGCCTGCATGATCACCGTTTCAACCGGGCTGATACCGCGCCGCAACTGACCGACTTCCAAGAAAACCCCCACCCATATCATAGCATCATGATCACGTTCAACAACCTCTGCTACCGCTATCCGAAAGGCCCGGAAGCCCTGTCGGACATCACGGCGGCCATCTCGCCCGGCATACACCTGCTTCTGGGCGAAAACGGAACCGGAAAGACCACGCTGCTCCATATCATAGCCGGACTTCTATACCCCACGGCCGGAAGCGTAGAAATCGACGGCATGTCGCCGCGCCTGAGGCAACCCGCACTGCTCGAAAAGATATTCTTTCTCGGCGACGACATGACACTGCCCGGCGGAACAGCCCTCGCATTCGCGCACACGGCTGCCAAAGCCTACGCCGGATTTGACGCCGGACTCCTTGCCGACTACCTCGCATGCTTCGGCCTCACCGGCCGCGAACGCCTCGACCGTCTGTCGCTCGGCAACCGACGCAAATCCCTTATCGCCGTCGCACTCGCACTCCGCACACAGGTGCTGCTGCTCGACGAACCGGCCAACGGACTCGACATAGGATCGAAAGAGACACTCGGCCGGATGCTCGCCGAGGCCGCCGGCGACGACCGCACCATCATCGTGTCGACCCACGTCACCCACGACTTCCACAACATTTTCGACGGTGTCATAGCCCTGCGCCGCAACCGTCTGCAGCTCGCCGCGACTCTGACCGACATACTCTCGGCAGTGGCGTTCACCGCCGGCATGATACCTCCCGTCGAAGCGATATTCGCCCATCAGTCGGCCGGACTGTTCCGCTCCATCACCGCAGCCGGCGCCGACACCGAGACCGACATCGACTACAACCTCCTCTACATGGCGCTCCAGAGTGACCGCGCCGACATCATAACCTCACTTATCAACAGCCACAGACAACAGCAGCTATGAACCAGACACCTGACAACACCTTCAGCATAGGCCGCGCCATAGCCTACAGCCGCATGTTTCCGGCCATAAAGCAGCATCTGGCCATCTACACCGCAGGAGCATTCGTCATCTTCGCCGCCGCCATGATCATATCCACCACGGCCGCCGGAATTTTCTTCGGATCGATATTCATATCGATAATCTCCATGGCCATGTATCTCGGTCCGCTCGTGTTCGCGATCGGATCCAGCCCTATGGCCGAAGTGATGTTTCCCGCCACGAAAAACGAGAAAGCGGCCATGATGACACTCTACACCTTCGTAGTCCTCCCCGCAGCGATACTTGCGGCGGCTCTCCTCGCCACGCTCTTCGCACGTATTTTCGTAGACGGAGCCAGCCTGTGCAACCTGAACCCTACGCGACAGCTGCTCACGCCACCCATTTCCATCCTGCAGTATGCGAGCGCGCTTCTCCCCACGGCTGTCTGCCTGCTGTCGGTGGTCAGCTACCGCCGCCACCGGGTGCTCATGCCCATCGTATGGACAGTAGTCAGTCTGATAGCCAGCTCTCTGACCGCAGGCATCATGGCCATAGTGACAGTGCTCGGCTTCAAGCATGAGTTCATAAGCAGAATCGACCACGCCGTGCCCCAACAGGAGGAGATAACACGCCTCATGTTCGACATCATCATGCCTGTCATGTGGTGGTATGTAGCCATGACCATCATCGTCACGGCCGTGTTGATAATACTCGCCGTAAGAAAAATACGCGACCGGCAGCTATGAGAGATTGTCTAAAATTCATATCACTTTGCTTTTGAGAGTCTTTCCAGCGTCTTTTTGTTTGTTCCTCGGTCATGTAGCTACGGCTACACTCCCTCATCACAGACAAAAATCCATCTGACAATCCTTCTCAAAATCCGTATTATATAAATTTAGACAATCTCTGAATCAACCCCCTCTCCACCACACAGGCACACAGAAGTCACACCCAACCAGTCTATAATGGAATTCAAGACCGAACGACCCATATACCGGCAGATAGCCGACTACTGCTTCGCGCGCATCCTCGCCGGCGAATGGCCTCCGGGCAGCCGCATTCCCTCGGTGCGCGAGCTTGCGGTGATGATGACCGTCAACACCCACACCGTGCTCAAAGCCTTCGAGTTTCTGCAGTCGCACGGCATCATCGCCCCGCGGCGCGGCATGGGATTCTATCTCACCGACGACGCCCCGCAACGCATAGCCGCCACACGCCGCGAAGACTTCTTCTCGTCGACCGTGCCCGCTCTGGCCGAAGAGATGCGTCTGCTCGGCATCACGCCCGACCAGCTTCTCGAAGCCCTTGCCGCCACGACAGCCACAGTCCATAACTGATTGATTACTATAACCGACCGATCCGCCCCGGAGCCGTACACGCGCTCCGGGACGGATCAGCCATTATATGCCACTCAACGACAACCGCTCATTGACTTTTGCTTTTTTATGCCTAACTTTGCATAGGCAATAACAACAAATTTCACATCAACCCAACCATGAAAAGATCAGCAGCAGGAATGATGGCGCTCATAATGGCCGTCATCGCCACTTTCCCTACGGAAGCAGCGGTCAACTATGTCAAGAAGCTTCGTGGCGCCAAAGCCATAGAGGTCACCTATGAGTCGTCGTACAAAGGACGCACATATCCCGGGGCCACCATCGTCAGCATCAGCGGCGAGCAGGTCAGGATCTCGACTGCCGACAACGGCCGCGGACGTCGCGGCGACGCACCCGTGCAGAATACCTACATCGACTACGCCACCAGGCAGTGGTATAAAGTGGCCCAGCTCCCGGGAGGCCGTGAGATTTCGTCGGCGAGAGATTTCGCATCCGACAGCGCCATGCGTGTGATAGGCCGCGAAAAAGTGCTCGGCCTCGACTGCACCGTGGCCCGCACAAGCATCAATTCCAACACCATCGACATCTGCTACACCGACGCCCTCCCCTTTGAAGGCACACCGCAGCCCGGCGTAGGCGTTCCCTCCGGACTCGTCCTGAAAGTGACCCGCAACGGCGAATCGGTGCAGGAAGCCGTCGACATCAAGGCATTCCGCCCCGACGGCAGCCTCTTTCCCGCCCAGTGGGGCGAACGGCTCTCCGATCCGGAATATCTCTATGCCATCAACCAGAGCGGCGTGATCACCGTGCCCGTCTTCGACCACGCCCGCATCAACTTCTCCGGCGCGGCCATCCCCGACGCACTCAACGACGGCGAGGTCTACAACGTCGGAGGAGGCACGATAGTCATCAGGAAAGTCACCCTTCCCGACTCAGCCGCCGCAGCCGACCGCTCGATATTCGCCGAAGTGGTGCAATATTCCGAGGGCGACGCCTACGACCGCACCGGATCAATATTCGTGATTCCGACCGGCAAGAAACAGTCGTTTGTCGACGCCATCCGCAACCTCAAGTCGGTGCCGGCTTTCGTCAGCGACAGCACAGCCTACCACGGACTCGTTTCGACCGACGGCTACGACGCTCCTCTCGAACTGATGAGATTTTTCACCGGATTCGGCGTCAGAGCCTTCAACAAAAACGTCGTACCCGGCCAGGAATGGGTCGACTCCGTACTCTACAAGACTGAAATCTCCGATCTGGCATCGCATCTCAGCGGCGAACAGTGGATCGGAGCCTACATCGGCAACTGGGACGGCCGCGGCCACATACTATCGCTCGATCTGAAATATTACCCCGGCGGCGGTGACCGCAAATTCACGGCCATGCCCCTGTTCAACACCGTCAACTATCTCGAACAGGCCGGACAGCCCTACCCTATATTCATGCTCAACGACTCGCTGCAGACGGAATTCACCCTCGACCATCCGGTGGAGAACGCCATGCTCTGCTACACCACCACCGGCCACGGCGGCTGGGGAGGCGGCGACGAGTTCAACAAGAAGACCAACACCATCATACTCGACGGACGCGAAGTGATCACATTCATACCCTGGCGCGACGACTGCGGCACTTACCGAAACAACAATCCCTGCTCGGGCAACTTCGCCAACGGCCTCAGCTCCTCCGACCTCAGCCGCTCCAACTGGTGTCCGGGCACGGTGACCAACCCCGAGTACATCTATCTGGGCAACCTTGCCGCCGGCAAGCATAAGCTCACCGTAAAAATACCGCAGGGCAAACCGGCCGGATCAAGCAACAGCTACTGGTGCATCTCAGGCACACTTCTTTACTAAAACAACTACACCGACATACATGACACATAACACCATCCTGAAAGCCGCTCTCGCCCTGACACTCATGGCCGGCGTGGCAACCGGCGCCACAGCGCAGCAGACATCCATCTCCCCCACGCCGCAGCGCATCGCATGGGGACAGAAAGCCTTCGACCGCCCCTCAGCGATCGACATCAAAGGGATCGACAAGGCCGACCGCGACGCCGTCGACGCCCTTCTGTCGCAGTTTGCCAAAGGCAAAGGCGTGAAGGTGACCATAGGTCAGCGAGGCGACAAGGCTGTCCGTGCCGTGGCCGACAGCATCCCCGGTCAGCCGCAGGGCTATTTTCTTCGCGTGCGTCCCGACGAAGTGATCATCGCCGGCAACGATCCGACAGGCACCTACTATGGTGTGCAGACATTCCTGCAGGTGGCCTCGCAGCCCGAAGTGATGAGCGTCGACATATCCGACTGGCCTTCGACACCCTCCCGAGGCGTGGTCGAAGGGTTCTACGGCAACGCATGGAGCTTCGACGACCGCATTGACCAATTTGCATTCTACGGACGCAACAAGCTCGACACCTATATCTACGGTCCCAAGGACGACCCCTACCACCGCGCGAAATGGCGCGAGCTGTATCCGGCCGAAGAGGCAGCGCGCATGAAAGCCCTCAACGACGAGGCCCGGCGCCACAAAGTGCGCTTCGTGTGGGGCATACATCCTGCCGGCGACCATCAGTGGAACGACGCCGACAACGAAGCCACGGTGCGCAAGTTCGAGCAGATGTATGACCTCGGTTTCCGCAATTTCTCGATATTCTTCGACGATGTGTTCGGCAAACAGGCCGACGGCAAGCTCCACGCACAGTATATGGACTACGTGAAGCGCAACTTCATCGACCGTCACCCTGACATAGAACTGTTCATTATGTGTCCGTCGCTCTACAACAAGGCGTGGAAAGGATCGTTCCAGCCCTCCTATCTCGCCGACATCTCGGTGATGGATCCGTCGATAGAAGTGATGTGGACAGGCAATTCTGTGGTAGACATGATCGACGTGGCCGACATGGAGTGGATCAACCCGCAGATAGGCCGCAAGGCATTCATCTGGCTCAACTATCCGGTCACCGACTACTGCATCAACCACCTGCTGATGGGTCCGTTCACCGGCAACGAGCCTGAGGCCACAGCCATGGTCAGCGGCTTTACGGCCAACCCCATGGAATACGCCCACGCCTCGAAACTCAGCCTGTTCAGCAATGCCGATTTTCTGTGGAATCCGTCGGCCTACGACCCTCAGCAGTCATGGCTGCTGGCCACCGAACGACTACAGCCCGGCCGCGAGGAGGCGTTCCGCAAGTTCTGCCTCTACAACGTCGACCTGGGGCAGAACACCCATCGCCTGCGCCGCTTCAACGAGTCGCCCGAACTCAAGACACTTATCGACACCTACGAGCAGCCCATGAGCCGCGCTTATATGCCCGAAGCCGCCGAAGCCTTTGCCGCTGAGTTCGGATCACTGCGCGACGCAACTGCCACCCTTCTCGAAGCCTCTCCGGCCGACTCTATGCTCTCGGAGATACGCCCGTGGATCGAAGCGGCCCGGATGCTCGGCAGCCGCGGAGTTCTCGCCACCGAGATGTACACGGCTCTGTTCAAGGCCGACAGCGTGGCATTCGTCGACCGCTATCTCGACTATGCCGCGCTGACCGACAGCGCATCGAAGATCGCCTCGCGCGACTTCCCCGGATCGGTCAAGGTGGCCTATCCCATGGTGGGATCGCTCTATGCCGAGCCGCTGCTGCGCCGAGGCGTCAGCATCATGGTCGACGAATACCGTCACCGGTTCGGCCACCGCAGCGACGTGTTCCCGCAGCTCGCGCTCGAGAACGGCAGCTATCGTCTGCGCTGCAACGGACAGTGGCTCGGCAATCCCGAAGCAGGCTCCACCGGAGGACGGCCGATATGGCAGACGGCCGAGGATGATGTCAACCCCGACCGTCAGATATGGCGCGTCACCTACGATCCCGCCACCGGACGCTACTCTATAGTCAATGCCAAGGACGGCCGCTACGTCAACGAGCGCGGCGCATTCACAGTCAGCGACAGCTCCAATCCGTTCGACGCCGAATGGCACACCTTCGTGATCGAGCGCACCGACAACGGATTCACCCTCCGTCAGGGCGGCAATGCCGGCAAGAATTATCTCGTGCCCGACTCCACCGGTCTGGCTCCTGCCGAAACCCCTGCGACAATCGAATTCATACAGGTGAAATAACACCCTATAGCCGTCATTCAGGCTTCTTCAGCCCCATGGCTTCGAGAAGCCGCCCTTTTATGGCCGGGTCGTCGAGCAGCTTTCGCAGCTGACCGATGATCCGGTCATAATCGCTTTTGTCCTGCGCGTTCTCGTAGATGCTCTTAAGCTCTATCATGGCCAGCCCCACTGCGCCCAGAGTGGAGAACACCGGCAACGGCGGGAGCGACGGACCGTCGGCCGCGGCGACAAACAGCAGCGCGCCGCACACCATGGCGTCGATCAGCGTCATAGCGAACAGCATCACGTAGTAGCGTCCGGCCTTCTCGACCGACCGGCGCAGCCCCTTCGAAGTACGTTTCACCCCCTGGCGCCGCGCCTTAAGGATGCCGCTCCGCAGATCGGCCAGCACGGCCAGAAGCACGCACACGTAATCGATCGCTACAAGCGCGGCGATCAATCCCATTCTTGTTGTCAGCATATCCGTCATAGTCTGTTCCATAGCTTTCATCGGTTTTTCTGCAAAATTACTGCCCCGACACCCCGGCCGCACCCGGCATTTGTCGCATAGCACCGCCCGTTTCCGTCAAAAAACACTACCGTGACACT
>NZ_PUED01000090.1 GCF_003024925.1 Paramuribaculum intestinale | reverse complement strand
ATCGGTGACAGAATTCCCTCCATGGCCAAGCGCAGCGGCAATAGTTTCTTTTGGGATATCGAGTGAGGCGGCTATGGTAGCCCAAGAGTGACGCGCCCAATAAGTCGATATGCGCATACCGAGCTGATAACCTATAGGAGCAAGACCACGACAGACTGAGGCGTAGAACGACCGATAGTTGGCGTAGTCATCAAGATAAGAGAGGAGATAATCGGATCCCCAATACTGCGCTATTATAGCCATCGCCTCCGGCTCAACTTTGATAGAATACAGACGATGAGTTTTGGCGCGGGAGTACTCTATCCGTCCGTCGACGATCTTGCGCAGGCGGCATAAGTCTACCACGTTTATGCCGCACAAGAAAAATATTAGCTTAAAGCAATCCAGAGCTTGCTGCTCGAAGGGCTCCATCCCTTGTGCGTTTAGCACTTCGCGCAATTGGTCGAGCGTCAGCGCGCGTTTTCGTGTTGATTCGGGGGTGATCTTGAACTTGCGAAACGGGTAGCAGCTTATCAAGCCATCGGTGATTGTATCGTTGAATATGGCGCGAATATTGCGAAAATGGATGTTGCGGGCATTGCGCGATGGGGATGTTTGCGCGAGGAATGCGTCAAACCGTCGAAGCCAAGCAACGGTTATGTCCTCGAATCGCAGACCGCCTAAATTCTGCTTGCGAGTGAAAGCCTGCAGACGATGAAGCGTATTGCGATATACGCGTTGTGTGCCAGCAGAATGTGACGAGACAAACTCATTGTATCGTGAGAGGAAAGTCAGATCCGGCTTAGAATCGGAGGGGTACAACTCCGCCATGACTCGCTTTTTGATGTCGCAAGCGCGCATATTCAGGAGCTCGCCGTCTGATTGAAGACGATAAATTATGCCATCTGCGTTGAGCTTGCACTCCGCGATTTGACTATTTAATTGCTGCTTGCGGGGATGGCCAATTATCATTTGCCGGCTGATGTCCCACTGAGTAGGCAGGAGAGAGACATTAAGGGGGATAAATGCTCTCACGCCATTTTTGGTAAGGACGAGGCGGAGAGGTGCCGGAGCACCGGGCCGAACGGCTCGGCAATCAAGATAAAATCGAGTAGTGATCATAACCTTAAAATCGCTCGCTTGTGAGTTGCTTGTGAAATGCAACTATCTGCAACGTAGTGCTACAAACTGCAACATCTGCGGGCTTTTTTTTTAAGGCGTCCGGCCTCTTTGTATAAAATAAAACGCCATAATGAAATCGCAAAACGATTTGATTACGAGCGTCTTATCTTGCGGAGCGAGGGGGATTCGAACCCCCGAGCCGCTTTTGGCGACTACACGCTTTCCAGGCGTGCCTCTTCAACCACTCGAGCATCGCTCCATAAAATGGACGGTTGAACTTTGTGGGTGCAAAGTTAGTTTTTTTTTGCGAATTAAGCAAGCGCTTATCTCACTTTCTATGCGTAATGCAGCTGTCAAAATGCCTTATTGTGCGTATTAACCTGATTTACAGAAGCATACATAGCGAAGTCAGTCATTTCATCAAAAAACAATAGTATGGGAAATATGGCGCAAGGCAGATATCTGTCTTGGCATCCTTATGGCGTGCATCCTCTCCGAGCAAAACGCTCAGGTGATCCCAGAATGGTTTCCGATGATGTTTGTGACGAAAATGAGCTATTTCGTGAAGTATCACCCCGTCAATCCAGTCGCTTCGGAATATTACGAGCATCGGTGGGAGATAGATGACATTGTCGTAAGTGCATTGGCCGAGCACATTTTTAGGCAAGCGCTTTATTACGACTCCACCGCCGGCAAGTCTTTTGTTTTCGAGCCAGTATCTGACTCGTTCGGGCAGCACTTTTTCGGCCTGCGCAGTAATATGGTCGCGAAGCGTGACACGTAGCCATTCCTGAATGCCAGTATCATTGAAGTCTGTCGACGGGGAATAGATAATATCTATCTGCGGCAGATCGGCGACGATGATCATGACAGTATGGCCGTCGACGATATATCGGCACGAGGCACACAGATATTCGCCCTCGCGGTCTATTATGCCACCGTCTACCTGATGCCATGCCACATTTATATGAGCAGTCCTTAGCCTCAGCGACGGATTGATGATGAATTCAGGCTGTTTCATGCTTTCCATTTGCGGTCGAGCAATGCATCGAAGGCTTTGCTGTTGGAGTTGATCTGTAGTCCGTAGAAACGTGTGCCTTTGCTCTGCGCCTTTCTTACACGCTCGGTATTGGCTCGGTCGGGCGGATTGAATATGAAGTCGGATATGATCAGCACGTCCGCCATACCATAGTCATCCGATTCCAGCAGCCTCAGTGCCTCGATCAGCAGTTTTTCCTCGCCATTGCCGCCTGTGAATCTTTGTTGCAGAAACGATGTAAGGGCACGCATGTTGGCCCCACGCCCGAGATCGATAGAGCGGATTCTCACAGAAAATGTGATCAGATAGCAACTCCGATGTTCGGCGCGGGCTATTCTGACAAGCTGTATCAAAAGTGATTTGGCCATCTGCTCCGGTCGCCCGTACATAGATCCGCTGGTGTCCACCGCTACAATTATCGGCCCCTTTTTAGGCCGTGGCAAGGGGTTGTTGATCTGAGTCTTTAGAGGCGCCGCCGATGGTGCCGAAAACTGTTGAAGCTGTCTCAAGGCATAGCACTGATAAAACAGCTGCTCGGTGTCGGGAGTCGACAGCAGGAGGGTTTCAGAGGGGGTGACACGTTCTATATCATTACCGAACGAAATTTTAGAAATACCTTCGCCCGCATCATTCGACGACAATCCCTTCGGGAGATAGCTATACATGAGATTGTCTACTGTGCCGTCGGCATCACGGGCGCGGCCTATGATGTCTACAATCTCGCTCAACACAGGCGACTTATAGACTATATCCTCAATCTTGCGTCGTTCGATATAGTCCTGATCGCCGATCTCACGGAAGCGCTGTGCCCAGTTCTGTTTCGAGCGCGCGAGCATCTCCCTGCGGGTCTCTTCCGCATGGTTGCGACAGGCCGATTCCCAGTCGGAGGTAAGCGCGGCGAACACTGCATCGTTGTTTTCGCCGTCAAAGCGTTGTGAATATCCGTCGATGTTCACCTCATACTTGGTATACCGTTGCTTTATATGCCCTACCACTCCCGACCATTGCCGGCGCTTCTGTTCGATCGACGCACTTCTGAATCGATTTATCATCGCGAGTTCGGCAGCAAGCTGCTGTTCGACGATGGCGAAATGCTGCAGCAACGCCTGAAAAAAATCCATAAGATTCTCTTTCAGCACCTCCGCCCAAAGCGGATCGACGCTGACCAGATGAGGATTCTCGTCGATCACTTGACGCATGTATGCGCCAAGCTGATCATCAGCAGCGATCTCCGGAGGCATTTCCCTGCGCTCGATATAGAAATCGAATGCTTCGGAGTACGTGTCGATCCGGTTATTTATGCGTTCCGTATCGCTCATCACAGCAATGATGCAAGATTCTGCAGTTTGATCTCTGTTTCGGTCACCGATTGTTCAGCCTCGGCTATTTTCTTCCTGACCAAAGCCATATCGGTCGACGAAAGGAATATATTGACCGGTGTCTTCCAATTGTGATCTACCATCGCACGCCATTCGTCCAGGAGCGTTGCAAATTCGTTTTTAAGATCGTCGACACGCTGATATACAGGCTTGGCCTTTCCGGAACTCACGGTGTCAGCCTCGTCACAGTCGGCTCTTGTAAACGTATATGGAATGCCGTCGACAAACAATCCTCCCCTGCACTTCTGCAATTCGCACCGCCTTATACTGTCGCCATCCGATGACTTGCTCTCAAGCGGACGCCCCGGGAGCATGGCATGGATGACGAAACGCTTGCGTGCTTTGTCGAAATATTGTATGCCTGCCACACTCCGCGAATCGTCCAGACCGTTGTAATCCCATTTGGCAAACAGGCATTCGCCGTCGGGATAATCATCTATCCGATAATAAAAGAAATCGAATTCCTTGAACCGCCCGGCGGCATTCCGTTCAGTCTTGTCGGACTCCGACGGACGTAATATCCGCTTTATTTCCCGATCTACCGACGAAAGCCGCTTCAATATCGGCGACACCATGGATTCGAGCACGGCTTTGATGACCGGTTCACGGCTCTCTGCATCGCTCCAGAAACAGTGGATCAGCAATATGAAGTCAGTCATATCTATCTGCCGGCGACCGTTTAGTAATGCTGACGTCTGCATAAGCCCGAACGATTTTTTCCAGCGCCGGTCGGATATATAGAAACGCAGATGGCCCTCATCATCCTTTTCAAGCGTCATCAATGCCTTACGCAATGCCTTGATCGAAGCAGCCACATCTGTTCCCAGTCCGACGCTGCGCGACTCCTTCTGCCATCGCCCATACTCTTCCGATGTTATAGCCCTGTCTGAATCCAGAGGAGAGTTGTCCATGGCATCGCCTTGGATCATCTTCATGAATGCTGATTCGCTTTCGATGCAATTGGATACCATTCTTACCAGAAAGCGATCCCATAGAGCCTCCAGTCCTTCGTTTTTAGCCGGGAGTTCATTGCTTGCGGCTATGAGTGTCTTCATGGGGATTCTGACTGTGCTGCTTCCGTTATGATATATATGTTCATTGACGGCGGTCAGAAGCGTATTTTGTATTGATGGTCCGGCCTTCCATATTTCATCAAGAAACACCACATCGGCCGTGGGCAGATAGCCGTCAGTCAGACGCTCGTAGCGATCCTCGTTTTTGAGCTTAGATATTGATATCGGGCCGAAAATTTCATCAGGAGTGCTGAAACGCGACATCAGATAATCAAACGACCGGGCATTGTCAAAAACGTCCTTGAGCCTTGATGCGACAAGACTCTTGGCTGTACCCGGAGGTCCGAGAAGAAACATATTTTCCCCGGCCACGGCACATAGCAGAGCCATAGCCACAATCTGATCTTTCTCATACACTCCCCTGCTCATCCAGGATATCACATCCTTTATGCGCGCCGTCATTGACGCATCGTCGCTACTGTCTGCCGCTTGCCTCGGTCTTGTTTTCTTGGCCATAAATCCAATCGTGTGTGTTGTCAAAAGGTTATTGATCAGTTTACGGCACAAAATTATAATTTTTGTTCCACATAATCTGACACGCCGCCCATATATTTTTCTAAATGGGTAGCCGCTGCATGTGAAAGCTGATGTCGGTTTTATTCGAGATGTATCAGCGCCTTGAACCTCTCTACTGTATCAGGATCGCCTGAATGTTTTCCGCGGTCTTCGCTCAGTTTGCATGTCTGGAAGTAGAATGGCCATGACTCGGTTATCTTCACGGATGTGAGCTTTATCACAATATTCATTGGCCTGACATTTGCAAAATCGTTTGTGAAGTGCGTGCCTATGCCATAAGATGGCTGACATTTCCCCTCGGCATAGCGCTGCAAGGCTATCGCCTCGTCGACATCGAGCGCATTACTGAACACCACCTGTTTTGTCATCGGATCGATATGAAGCGAACGATATTTGGCCGTGATTTTGTCGAGTTGCTCATAATTGTCGCCACTGTCCACCCGCAGCCCCTTGAACATATTGGCGTAATCCTCTGAAAAATTCAGGCTGAATATATCCCACCCGTAAGTATCGTAGAGATATGTTCCCAATGCGCCACGGTATGTATGACTCCAGATGCGCATAGCCATGTAGTTGGCCATCTGTGGGCCGTACATTCCGGCTATGGCGCATATCAGCTCGTGGGCCATAGTGCCGACCGGAGTCAGATCATGCTTCATGGCCAGATACACATTGCTTGTGCCCACAAAGCGTCCATTGCCGCCATTGTCGCAGCGCGAACTTCCGGCGAGCGAGGCCACAGCCACATCCTGCGCCCGGAACGATGCGCGGCGACGTGTCCCGAAGTCACTGAACACACATCCACCCTCCACAAGACGTCGCCCCTTGGCTTCAGTACGCTGTCCGAACTCTGCATAATCAAGTCGGTAGGCATCTCCGGTCATGATATAATACAGCTCCGAAACCATTGCGAGCACCTTTACTTCAAGCAAAATGGTGCTGCTCCAGCTCCCCTCGAAAGTTATGTCGAGGTGTCCTTCGTCGTCCTGAAATACGCTGACCTGACGCGAATCGTATCTGAAACCTTTCAGGTAACTGTAAAACCAGTCGGGAATATAGCTGCACCGACGCTTCATGAAGTCGATCTCCTCGTCGGTTATGATCACCGATTCCAAAGCCTTGATCTGTCGACGCAGTTCGTCGGCAAACCCAGCCGGATACACCGTGTTGTTGCGGTCGTTGAAGCGATATTTCACCTGTGTGCGCGGAAAATTGTCTATCACAGCCACACACATTGTGAATTTATACAGATCGTCGTCTGTGAAATGGGTGATTATCTGCTGCATGGGTTGTATTTTTGTTCTTAGAGTGTGTTTACTTTTGACTTATGTTAAGATTTAGAGAATATGTTCGAGTCAATTTTTAGATTTTGTGAAGGAGTTATGGGGTTCCATAATGACTGAACAAAAGCTTAAAATTGGTCGAAAAGAGCTATAAAGATTTCATAAAGTTAAAAGTAAACATACTCTTAAAAATACAACGCTCAGATATGGCTGACGGTTTGATCCAGCGGCTTGCGCGAGAAATGATTCGGCAGCGGTCCGGCACCCGGAGCGGCATATCCGAGATCAAGAATCATCAGTATTTCCTCATGTTCGGGCAGGCCGAGCGCCTCATGCAGTTTGTCAGGATCAAAGCAGTTGACCCAGCATGAATCCACGCCACAGTCGGCCGCCGCAAGCATAAGATGTGTGGCCACGATCGAGGCATCCTCTATGCCCGAGTCGCGTGTGCCTCCCGGATATGTATATACGTTATTTTTGTCAAATGCCACTATCAACACCACCGGCGCTCCGTAGCGGCAAGGTGTCACAGCATCGATGGCTTCAAGCGACTTGGCCGATCTGGCCACATAGATATGCTGCTCCTGAAGATTTTTTGCTGTCGGCGCCAGCCGTGCCATTTCAAGTATCGACTGGATGGTTGCCTCATCCGGCACTCTCTCGGAATATTGCTTGCATGAATATCTGGTGCCCACCAGCTTGCTGAATTCCATATTATAACGTTTTGAGATAGTTGTAGATTATATCACTTACGCGCTGATTCCGACAGCAGTGGATCTATCAACGGAAAAATCTGCGGCGATGCAGTGACGACAGAGATATTGCGGTCATCGCGAAAAAAACGGTGTCGAGCCCCGGCCTCATCGGCTATCAGCAGAGCCGCGCTTACGTCCCATCTGTGGAGATTAAGTTCCCAATGTGCATCAAGAAAACCGGCGGCCACATAGCATATTTCAGTTGCGGCCGATCCAAGCCGGCGGATACCTCTCACCATAGGCATGACACGCTCAAGATTATCAAGATTGTTGTCGGAGGTGACATTTTTGTCGACCGGAAAACCTGTTGCGACCACTGCCCGGCTAAGACTGTCAATGGTCGACGGCTTCAGGGGCTTTCCGTTCAAAAAAGCGCCCTGACCTTTAACCGCATGGAAAAACTCGTTGAGATATGGAGCGAAAACAACTCCGATCACGGTTTCTCCTTTGTATTCGACACCGATGGAAACAGCATATACCGGCAGTCCGGAACCGAAATTTGTTGTGCCGTCAAGCGGATCGATCACCCATCTCCAGCCGCTGTCGCCATCAGTGGCGCCGCTCTCCTCCGACAAGATCGCATGTGACGGATAACATTCCCGTATATGGCTTATCAGCAGCGCTTCGCTCGCCTTGTCGGCAGCTGTGACTATGTCGCTGTCATTTAGCTTGGTATGTATATCAAGATCATCGCCACGGAAATATTTCAGAAGCAACGCTCCGGCCTCACGGGCCCAGCTCATAGCGTTGAGCGCTATGTCGTCGATCATTCGGTCCATAATCGTTGACATCATTCAATCGGCACCTGACGGCGGAATTCCTCTTTGAAAGATATAAGCGTTTCCGTGCGTCCCGCACCGATAGTCTGGAAATTGTCGCGTATTATCTGGAGCATGTGGGCATTATTGCGCGCATAAAGCTTCACCAGCAAATCGTACTTGCCTGTAGTGTAATGGCATTCCACCACTTCAGGAATATGGCGGAGCTGCTCCACGACCGTTTCATAGCTCGACGGCTCATTCAGAAAGAAACCGACGTAAGCACACGTTTCATAACCCATTGCCGATGGATTGATCAGCGATTCGAATCCGTTTATCACACCTGAAGCTGTGAGTTTCTGAATACGCTGATGTACAGCCGCTCCCGAAACATTGCACTCCCTTGCTATCTCCAGAAAGGGAACCCGTGCGTTTTCGGTCAGCATCTCGAGAATCTTCCTGTCGAGGCTGTCATATTGTTGTCGTCCCATATGTTTTTGTCAATTGTCATGCAAAATTAAATAAAAATTGTCAGCCCTACAACCCTATCTTATTGTTTAAGCATTCTTCCATCTTTGTGAAAAATGACCGAATAAATACGACATAAAGATCAAAACCAAATGTCGGATATGTTGTTGTAATATCAGGTTTCAACAATTGCAGACTTGCAAGTTGTCGACACATCAACACTTGTCTGCCGGTCAAATTTTATCATTTACTCTCATGAATGATCGCATTATTTGTCTTCTGTCTATGATATGCATCTATGCATCCGCATACGCACATGACGCCACCCTGCCGACCGACTCAGCCCACTATATCGGACATCAAGCCGTGGGACTCGTGCTCAGCGGAGGCGGCGCCAAAGGCATAGCACATATAGCCGTCATAAAAGCGCTTGAAGAAAATGACATACCGATCGACTATATCGCCGGTACCTCGATGGGAGCGGTGGTCGGCGGCCTCTATGCAGCCGGATATACTCCCGACGAGATGATGGCGCTTATCAAGTCTGAAGGTTTCGCCGACTGGTCGACGGGTAAGATTGATCCCGACTACCTCTACTATTTCGACCGCGAACCCTCCTCGCCCGCCATGGTCAAAGTCAACCTCGGATCGTCGGGCAACGGACGCCCTGTGTCGGTATTGCCTACCTCGCTGATCAATCCGTTGCCGATGAATTTCGCGTTCATGGATCTGTTCGCAGCCTACACGGCTCAATGCGGCGGCGACTTCGACCGGCTGTTTGTGCCTCTGCGCACGGTCACATCCGACGTCTACAGCAAACACAAGATAGTGCTGTCGCACGGATCGCTCGGCGATGCCGTCAGAGCGTCAATGAGTTTTCCGCTGGTGTTCCGTCCGATAGAGATCGATTCCGTGCTGGTATATGACGGCGGCATATATGACAACTATCCATTCAATGTGATGCGCACTGATTTCGCTCCGGATATAATGATCGGATCCAACGTATCCGGACCGGATAAAAAACCACAACAAAACAACGTGCTTCAGCAGCTTGAGGACATGATCATACAGAACAACGACTATGACATGCCGGCCGACTGGGGCGTCAGCATCAATGTGCCGGTGCGCATGTACGGTGTGCTTGATTTCGACAAGGCCGACACAATCTATGCCATAGGCTACCGTGCCGCCATGGAGATGATGGACTCGATCAAGACACGCGTGACCACACGCATCCCATCAGAAGTACGGCAGATCAGACGCATGGCGTTCAAGGCCGCCACACCTTATGTCAGATTCGATTCAGTCAGTGTAGAGGGTGGAACTTCACGTCAGAACGAGTTTATCCGCTATCTGTTCACCCACAATACACCGGACACATTCGGTATAAAAAGAGCACGCGACTCCTACTACAGGGCTATCACCCCGGGCAAACTGGAGAATCTTGTGCCACAGGCTGTTTACGACGATTCTACCGGCATGTTTAACCTTCGGCTAAAGGCCAACGTGAAAAACAACTTTCAGGTAGCCGCCGGAGGATACGTGTCAACATCAACTTCGTCTATGCTCTATTTTTCAGGCGGATATAACACGCTATCATTCAATTCGCTGACTACCAGTGCCAATATCTGGCTCGGCCAGAGCTATCAGGCCGCGCTCATCGACGCCCGTTTCAGCCTGCTCACCCGCATTCCTTCCGCCTTGCGCTTTCAGGCTGTAGCGTCGCGACAGAAGTTTCATGAAAGCGACGAACTCTTCTTTCAGGACAACATACCCATATTCGTCACCGATACCGAATTGTTCGGCAGGATAAGCTACGTCATGTCGGCCGGACGTCCGGCCAAACTCGAATTCGGTATAGGAGCCGGACTGATAAAAAACCGTTTCTTCCCGACCTCAGGAACCGATTTCCGCTCATCATTGCGCGATCATACCTACCGGCATCTTGTCGAAGGACGCCTGGGCTATGAATACAATACGCTCGACAATATCAACTACCCCACGTCAGGCTCCCACATCAATATCAGGCTGACAGGAGCCACCGGTCGATATCGATTCGAACCGGCCGGCACTGACCACACGGCCGATATAAGCCGACACACCATTATCGGACAGGCCGAAGTCAAGGCCACACATTATTTTACCATCGGGCGTAAAGCTGCTTTAGGCACGGAAGTTCAGGCATTGATATCCAACCGTGGTCTGCAGTCGGGCTACGGCGCCACGCTTGTCATGGCACCCTCCTACACTCCAACGCCATCGACCTACAACTCATTCAATCCGGCATTGAGAGCCAACTCGTTTGTCACCGCATCGATGGTGCCGATATGGAAAATAAGCTCCAGTGTGCAGCTTCGCACTACATTGTGTGCCTTCATGC
>NZ_PUED01000009.1 GCF_003024925.1 Paramuribaculum intestinale | reverse complement strand
ATATACTTTAGACCTGTTGGGGTCAATCTACTATAAGTAAATTCGAGCATAACGCCAGGTTCCTCCCAAACAGTGCCATCTTCAATAAAGTGTAAACATCCTGTATTTCCAAGAAACTGTAGTAATGGAGATGACAACCTCCAAGGATTACCCATAAAATAAATATCTTTGGAAAGACTATTTATTTCTACCTTACAGTTTCTTACGATAGTAGCATACAATTTATTAAATAAAAAATCACTGCATTTTGCCGGTTTATTGGGAAGTAACCCTTCAAGGTAATAAAATAGCAAAATTATTTCTTGAAACGTTGATAATTTAGGCTCAACAACATTCTTAGTAGGATTGACCCAATTTACAAGTTCTATCCAATTATCTTCAATATTGGATAGAGGCTCAATTTCTTGATTTAAAAGTTCGTTCATATTTAGTATTCTTTAGGCCAGCAGAAATCGGATTTTCCGTCTGACCAGATTATGTCGCGAATTTTTGTAATATATTCCCAAGAGGGCTGAGAGAGACACTGCGTATGTAAAAGAGTGCGGTGCCCTTTGGTATCACGATTAACCCAAAGCATCGGCTCTTTTTCGTCGGCATTATAGGCTTTCTCAACCTCGTTGGTTGGGAAGCCGAGAACTTTAGCGCACCATTCGAGAGGTACAGATTGACCGACGTCTTTACCTATCCCCAATATTACAATAGGGAATTGCCTGAAGAATGGATGCGAGAACAATTCGCGACTTCTTTCTTTAACCGATGCCTCCTTGGCTTCTTTGTTGGTAGTTGCCAAGTTTTTTGCGGCAGCAGCACTAATATCGGTGTGAAAGCAGAAGTCGTGAAAGTCAAGTGGACGAAGAGAATACGGACGATCATACTCTCTACCCCAAATTAGGTCGACTAATTTTTGGTACCATACCCATGTCGTCGCGGTGCCATCGTTGTTTCCGTCAGCACGTAAGCATTTCTGATTCGGGAAAGGTCTACGTGGATTACAACGGCCTTCAATTTGTTTGTTCTCAAACAAGTTCTTCCAGTTTGAGCGGTTGAGTTCCTGGTCTTGATGAAAAGCATCGCGACCTATGTCCGTGTTTAGGTCGTGAGCCGGTTCACGACCAATAATAAGGATACGAGCATTGGGATTACCCATACCGATGTAATTCTGCTGATTTTCGGTAGAATATATAAGGTCTATAAATTCTTTAGGTGCGTTCATAAGCATTCCATTTAGTTATGATGCAAAATTACAACAACTACTCTCCACGAAACCGTGTTTTTTGTACCAAACTTCAAATAAACTTAAAAACATTTTGTAAAGTGTTATATTTCAATATCGTTGAAAACCTCGCCTTGTATGTCGGAAATGGCATCAACGGGATTTCGGTGTTGTCGGTAAGGGTATAAAGGTGTCGGTAAAGACAAACCGCAGGAGCGTCGCCTGTGTATCCCCGGATATGTCGCAGCACTCTGTACCGACGGTGTAGGTCGTATCGTCACAGGTATGCACGATGCCTACCCCCATAAGGTTATCGGCACAAAACAGTGTCTAAACAGTATCGGGCAGCTTGAGAGCAACACATATCGGGATATGGGCATACGTCCCGGCATCTACGAATTGTATGAGGACAAGGAAACAAAATCCGGGCGAGTGCTTGTATCGGAGTTCCTCCGCATCCGATTGGCAAGGTATTCAAATTTATTGCTGTCTGATAAAACTTTTTGAGTCAGGATAAAAATAAGGCTTGTACCTATTGCAGAAGTCAGCCTTTTTCGGTTATTTTGGTTTCGCAAAAAAACAAATACAACCGATGAGTAAAAGTAGTCATTTTAGCGGACAGCAATAATTATTTTAAGAGTATGTTTGAATTTCACTTCTATTCACTCGAAGAGGACTTTCGGAGAGATTTGCGTCAGTTGAGGAGGGAGCGATGCGTGCATCGTGACCGATGAGACTTGACGGTAATCGCCCGAAAAGACCCTTGAGGGGATAGAAAGGAATGCGGAGAGCGCGGCCTCGGTGTGGACCGGAGCCGTCTTCTGTCGTGCGTCTCCTGTTTATCAACCGCCGGAGGCTGGCGGCGTCACGACGGTTTGCCGGTGAGTATCGCCTTGATATCGTGGAGTTTCGTCAGAGCGGCAAACGGGGTGAGATTGTTGATGTCGGTGGCCAGTATCTCGTCGCGTATCTGAGTCAGCACGGGGTCGTCGAGCTGGAAAAACGACAGCTGCACGCCGCCATCGCCGCCGCGTGAGGCCGCGCCCTCGGCGAGCGAGCCTTTGATGCGCTCTTTGTTCTCGCCCGTATTGGCCTGCTCCAGTCGCCGCAGCACCTCGTCGGCCCGCTTCACTATGGCGCGGGGCATGCCGGCAAGCTTGGCCACATGGATGCCGAACGAATGCTCCGATCCCCCTTTTTCGAGCTTGCGCAGAAACACCACCTTGCCCTGGATCTCCTTGACCGACACGTTGTAATTGACCACGCGCGGAAAATTGCGCTCCATCTCGTTGAGCTCGTGGTAGTGGGTGGCGAATAGTGTCTTCGGCCGCAGGCCGCCGTACTCGTGGATATACTCCACGATCGACCATGCGATGGATATGCCGTCGTAAGTCGAGGTGCCTCGTCCGAGCTCGTCGAACAGTATCAGCGACCGCTGGCTCATGTTGTTGAGTATCGACGCCGCCTCGGTCATCTCCACCATGAAGGTCGACTCGCCGAGCGAGATGTTGTCGGAGGCTCCCACGCGGGTGAATATCTTGTCGACCACCCCTATGCGGGCACTGTCGGCGGCCACGAAGCAGCCTGTCTGGGCCAGCAGCACGTTGATGGCGGTCTGGCGCAGCAGCGCCGATTTGCCCGACATGTTGGGGCCGGTGATGATCATGACCTGCGTAGAGTCGTTCGAGAGGCTCACCGAGTTGGCTATATACTTCTCGCCCGGGGGGAGCTGACGCTCTATGACCGGATGACGTCCGCCGGTGATCTCGATGTCGAGCGAATCGTCCACCACCGGACGGTTGTAATGGTTCTCGATCGCCAGACGGGTGAACGCCGTCAGCACGTCGAGCCGTGCCAGCTGTGTGGCATCGAGCTGTATGGCGTGGATATACTGCGCCACCTGCCCCACGAGCTCCGCATATATGCGAGCCTCTATGACGGCTATCTTCTCCTGGGCGCCGAGTATCTTCTCTTCATACACCTTCAGCTCTTCGGTGATATAGCGCTCGGCATTGACGAGCGTCTGCTTTCTGATCCACTCCTGCGGCACCTTGTCGCGGTGGGTGTTGGTCACCTCCATGTAGTAGCCGAACACATTGTTGTAGCCTATCTTGAGGCTCGGTATGCCGGTGGCCGCGCTTTCGCGGGCCTGTATCTCCATCAGGTAGTCCTTGCCCGAATAGGCTATGTGGCGCAGCTCGTCGAGCTCGGCGTCGACGCCGTCCTTCACCACCGTTCCGCGGCTGAGAGCTACCGGAGCGTCATCGCGGAGCGTGCGGGCTATCGCATCGCGGGCGCCCTCGCACGGATTGAGCTGCTCGCCGATGGCATGCACCCCCTGGTCGTCGGCCTCCAGGCATATGCGTCTCACCGGCTCGAGCGCCACAAGAGCGTTCTTGAGCTGCACAAGCTCGCGGGGCGACACGCGCCCTACGCCCACCTTGGAGATCAGACGCTCTATGTCGCCTATCTGTTCGAGACAGGTCTTCAGCTCCTCGCGGCTGTCGCGCCGCCGCATGAAATACTCCACCACGTCGAGACGGGCGCGTATGGCCTGCACATCCTTTAGCGGAAAGAGCAGCCACCGGCGCAACAGCCGCGCGCCCATCGGGGTGACAGTGCGGTCTATGACGCTTATCAGGCTCTTGCCCTCGTCGCCGAGACCTTCGAGCAGTTCGAGATTGCGCACAGTGAAGCGGTCGAGCCTCACGAAGCGGTCCTCCTCAATGCGTGCCACCGACGATATGTGCGACGTGTTGGTATGCTTCGTTATGTCGAGGTAGTGGAGTATCGCGCCCGATGCCACTATGGCGGCAGGCATGTTCTGTATGCCGAAACCCTTGAGCGATCCGGTCTCGAACTGCTTCAGCAGCCGGTCGGTGGCCGCCTCACGGGTAAACACCCAGTCGTCGAGATCAAACGTCAGATAGCGCCCCGTCAGCACCTCGTCGAGCCGCCGGCGTTTGTCGCGCTCCACCAAAAGCTCCTTCGGGGCGAAATTCGACAGCAGCTTGTCGATATAGTCGGCCTCGCCTTCGGCGGTCAGAAACTCGCCGGTTGAGATGTCCAGAAAAGCCACGCCCAGAGTACGCCCTTCGCCGAAGTGTATGGCTGCGAGGAAGTTGTTCTGCCTGTGGTCGAGCACATTGTCGTTGAGCGACACACCCGGCGTCACAAGCTCCGTAATGCCGCGCTTCACAAGCTTCTTGGTCAGCTTCGGATCTTCGAGCTGCTCGCATATGGCCACACGCTTGCCGGCCCTGACGAGCTTGGGAAGATAAGTGTCGAGCGCGTGATGGGGAAATCCGGCAAGCTCCACCTCCGAGGCATAGCCGTTGGCACGCTTGGTGAGCGTGATGCCCAGTATCTCCGACGCCGTTATGGCATCCTCCGAGAACGTCTCGTAAAAATCGCCGACATGAAACAGCAGCACCGCGTCGGGATGCTTCTGCTTCATCTCCATATATTGCTTCATCAGAGGCGTTTCAGTCACCTTTTTGGCTATCGGACGTGCCATAGATATAGTCTGCTTTCTTGCTTTGATTCTCTAACATGGCTCATCCCCGAGGGTTGTCCGCCCGACGCATTCACTCATAGTTCGATAATCCGGCCGGCAAAAGTCGGGACAAGCACAGCTTTTCTTTACGGCAAAATTACTGAAAAAACGCGATTTTTGTCGTAACTTTGTTGCAAGAAGTTACGACAAAGGTCTAATTTGCTGAATTTGCTGAAGTCATTTGCTATGGGTAAGGCTGTCACATATTAGTCTTCTTTTGATTGTTCGTTTATAAAGTTTGAAACGAGGTCTTTGATTGTTTGTTCGGCATTTTTGACACCAACGAGACTTATCAACTGTTCATAATCGTCAATTTCGTTGTCTGTAAAAGTTACAACAATCTTTCGCTCATCTTTACCTGCAATATGAGTGTAATTCTCAGGATGAGACCAGAAGCAATTTTCACAGACTTCTACATCTTTTGATGTCCAGTTGGGACAATGTTCACACGTCCACGATTTTGCTCGGTTTGCAGAGGGGCTTAACAACATGTAACAGTCAATGTTATTTTCGTCTTGTTCACCGTCTATTTCATAAGGTATGCGATGATCCACTTGCAGCAATCTTTCTTCCATAGGTTGAAGATATATGAAACATACCGAGCCATACTTGTCAATTAGGGCCTTTTTTAAGGCTTCTGAGAGTGCGGTCCTACCTACTACCTTAGACAACTTATTGTCCGCAAATACGGGGTCGCCAAACTTGTATGCTCCAATACTCTTTCCTTCGCTGCTCTTTACAGTGTAAGTAACAAGATTTACACCACGTTCCCTAACGTCTCTAGCCGCTCTTGGGGCATGTTTATATCCGTAATTCTTCTCAAGCTCTTCGGTAGTAATGAAGCTGTGTTTTAGAATATGTTGAATTACAGTAGCTGGACGTTTGTCTGTAATTGCGTTGAGTTTATCAAGTATGTCTTTTGGATATTTCATAATGCGAATACTAATTGTTCTTGTACTTTTGGTTGTGCCACATTCTGGAGATTTGGACTTAGATACAAAGCCTCATAAGTAACTTCTTTTTTCCCTAATAACAGGGCTTGACTGGAAAGACCAGCGTTAAGCATTACCTTTCTAAGCCCGAGTTCATTCGGCAAATCATTACCATATTGCTTATCTCCACAACTTCCATCATAACTGATGATATAATCTATGCCTCTTCTGTTGAGATCTTCTAAGCTTTCTACGAATTCATCGAAGTTTATGCCTGAAAAATATCGGCTATCTCTGGTAGCACAAACACCTTGGTACGGGGGATCCATATAAACAATATCACCAGGATTAGTCATTTGTAACACTTCTCTATAATCTATTGAAGAAAATTCAGTTCTATTCTTTAAATAATTCGAAATACGAAAGATATTCCTCGCAAGATTAGTAGGTGACGTTCCTTTTCTTCTTTTGTCAGGAGATTGGTTAAATTGTCCATTGTTACCATATCGAACAGAGCCTTTTACACATCGTGCCAATAAGTATAACATGTTGGCTGCGCATTGGTTGCCATTATTAAAATCATCACGAACTTTATAATAGTGTGCAACACCACCTTCCTCATAAGTCAATTGCTCACTCCAAACCCGTGTATAATCATCAAGTAAGCGTTGGGGGTTGTTTATAGCTTCCTCCAACACACTTACAAGAGGTGTATTGAGATCGTTGAGACGATATGATTGGGCCTTATTCAGTCTAGATACGGCAATTGTTATAGCCGCCATTCCAGCGAAAGGCTCAATCAAGCGGTTAAACCGTTGCGGGAAATATGGCAAGATTTGTGGTGCAAGATTTCTCTTCGAACCTTGATATTGAACTATATGTGGAACACTACCATTCATTGTTTTTATTTGTATGAAAAAGTTCATTTATTTGAAGACTAAGATCTTCCAAAGAAAAAGTCATAACTTACTCTTGATTGGAAGGTGTCAATAAATCACGCCTGTCAACCTCAAGTAGAGTTGCTATTTTGTCAAGAGTATTCAAATCAGGCTGAACAATGTTATTACATCATTTACTAACAGTACAAGCAGACTTGCCTACTTGTTCTGCTAACCACTTGCTGGTTTTGTCCCGCTCTGCAAGAACTGCTTTTAAACGATTTAATTTAACCATGTTATTCAACAAATATAAAGTTTGGCGCAAAGATATTAGAATTATATGACATAGACGAATCTAATCTTCAAAAAGTTACAGACTTGCTTCTGATTTCTATGAAGCGCAGGTTCAACCAAGACTCCTGTAAATCAATTCTATCACTATATCTTTCCGTGTTTCACTCTTTTGTCGTAACTTTGTTGCAAAATCATCACTAAGTAACTCGCAAAAATTAGCTGCTGGTAATTTTTGATTTTGTTCGAGTGATTTTCGCTTGAAGACGATGGCGTGTAGCGAGCTACACGACTGAGGATGAAAGCAAAAAGCACCGGACAAAATCAAAAAGTACCGCAGCAAACCATGGGTTACTGACGAGTTCCATAATATCAACTAATTTTTAAGAGTTACTTATGTTATCATTACGTCACACTCTCATAGCTCTGGCCGCCACGGCTCTCACAGCCTCGGCCGACGACTTCGACCGCCATTTCTGCGACTCCACACTGCGCCTTGACTACATTTTCGCCGGCGACGCCTCCCGCCAGGGGGTCTACCTCGCATCGTCGTCGAAATCAGCCGGATGGGCCGGACGGCGCACACGGCTCGACCGAATGCCTCTCTCAGGCAACGGATCGGTCACCGTCACCGATCCCGCCACCGGCGACACGCTCTACACCACCACCTTCTCGTCGCTCTTCCACGAATGGCTCTCCACGCCCGAAGCTCTCACCACGCCAAAGGCCATGTCCAACGTATTTCTCGTGCCGCTACCAAAAGACTCGGCACGCATCACCATCAGCCTCCTCGACTCGCGCCACAGGCCCATGGCATCGATGAGCCATATCTACCGACCCGACGACGAGCTCGTCGGACGACCCGACGCCACGCCGCAGCCCCACCGCTACATCCACCGCGGAGGCGACACTGACAAAGCCATCGACGTGGCAATTCTCGCCGAAGGCTACACCGCCGAACAGACCGACTCATTCTACACCCATGCCGCGCAGGCCGTTGAGGCAATCCTCGCCCACGAACCGTTCCGCTCCATGCCCGAACGATTCAACTTCGTGGCCGTAGCCTCGCCCTCGGCCGACGAGGGAGTCAGCGTGCCACGGCTCTCCGACTGGCGCTCGACAGCCTTCTCATCGCATTTCTCCACATTCTATTCCGACCGCTACCTGACCACATCGGCTCTTCCGGCAGTTCACGACGCTCTCCGCGGCATACCCTACGAACATATCATCATCCTCGCCAACACGCCCGAATACGGCGGAGGAGGCATCTACAACTCCTACACGCTCACCGCAGCGCGCCACCCGCTCATGCGTCCGGTCGTAGTGCATGAGTTCGGCCACAGCTTCGGCGGACTCGCCGACGAATACTTCTACGAGCAGGATGTCATGTCCGACACCTATCCGCTCGACGTAGAGCCGTGGGAGCCCAACATCACCACCCTCGTCGACTTCCCCTCAAAGTGGCAGGCGCTGATCCCCGACAGCGTGCCGCAGCCAACACCCGTGGCCGACGCCAACCGCTACCCCATAGGCCTGTACGAGGGCGGAGGCTACTCTTTCAAGGGGGTGTATCGTCCGGCCGACCAATGCCGAATGCGCACCAACGCCCACCCCTCGTTCTGCCCCGCATGCACCGACGCCATGCGCCGCCTCATCCTATTCTACACCGAGCCCTGACCGCCCGCCGGCTGTGTCACAATCACACATTCCGTACTCTGCCCTCTATCCGGCATCGGGCGCTGTCAGAGCGCTTCAGCGACCCCAAAATATTCTTTGACGGCCGCCATAACCCGCGCCTGCGCCGCCACCCCGATATGGCTGCAGATCGGAAGCGACAGCACGCTTGCAGGCAACCGCCGCGCCCCGCGCATATCCCCGTCGCAGCGGCTGATGTCGCGGTATGCTTCCTGATCGTTAAGCAAAGAAGGATAATAGACCATCGACTCTATGCCCCTGTCGGCCAGAAACGCCCTCAGACCGTCGCGCAAAGAGGGGTCGACCCGGAGCGTGTACTGGTGATAGACATGAGCCACTCCACCGGCTCTCACAGGGCACTCCACGCCGGCCACGCCCTTCAGAGCCGCATCGTAACGCTCCGCAGCGGCTATCCTCGCCTCGATCCAATCATGAAGATGACGGAGCTTCACGCGCAGCACAGCCGCCTGCAGAGTGTCAAGACGTGAATTAATCCCCACCGTAAGGTAATTGTACTTCGGACTCTGGCCGTGATTGGCAATCATCCTTATGCGTTGCGCCAGCTCACCGTCGTCGGTCATCACCGCACCGCCGTCGCCATAGCCGCCAAGCTCCTTTGTCGGGAAATACGATGTGCACCCGATCAGCCCCACACTGCCGGCACGGGCCATTGCTCCCGACTCTGACCTGCAGCGGGCGCCAAGCGACTGGGCGTTGTCCTCCACCACCACAAAACCGTGACGACGCGCAAGCTCAAACAAAGGCGGCATATCGCATGGCTGCCCGAACATATGCACCGCCACGACGGCACGCGTTCGCCCAGAGATCAGACGCTCGACGCTCGACGAGTCGATATTGAATGTCAGCGGATCCACATCGGCAAACACCGGAGTGGCGCCACGCATGGCCACGGTCTCGGCCACTGCCCCGAACGTAAACGCCGGCACAATCACCTCGTCGCCACTTCCCACGCCGATGGCCGTCATGGCCAGCAGCAGAGCGTCGGTGCCGCTGCCGCACGTCACGCAATGACCTACGCCCGTCCACGCCGCAAGCTCCTCCTCCAGCAGCGCCGTCTGCGGACCGCGCACAAAGGAGCAATCCCTCATCACCTCGCCCATGGCAGCATCAATCTCATCCTTCACCGAAAGATACTGCCCGTAAAGATCCACCATCCGTATCATACCGCAGGATATATGTCAGACTTACGGCTCTCCATAAGATGCCTCAGCATCGGATGATACTCACCGACAAGAGGCGACACCGCCAGCGAGCGCGCCGCCTCCACCGTGGCCACGGCCTCAAGGGTGTCATCAAGCGAAAAACCCCTGCCGGCCATGATTTCACCATAGCTGCGGTCGTGAAGATCGGCAAAACCGGTCGAAAAGTCAAACAGATCGCCATCAACCGACAGCCTGCGGCACGCTCCCGAATGACCGGCCGGCAGATGCGACGGATTGACACTCAGAAAAAAACACACCCGGGCACGCTCAAGCTCCATAACGCCCGATATGCAGTCGGCCTCCGACCGATGGAGCCTCATCCCCGTCCGGCGGCCGAACATCCAGTGCAGCAGATCTATAAAATGTATGCCGATATTGGTAAGCACACCGCCGCTTTTGCCTGCATCGCCCTTCCACGAAGCCGCATACCACCTGCCACGCGGAGCTACATACACCAGCTCCACATCATGACACGCACCCGGCGTGCCGCTCGCCGTCTTTTCCCTGATTCTCACCGCCTCCGGATGAAGACGCATCTGGAGTATCGGGCTGACACTGCGCCCACATGCCCGGGCCGCTTCCGAAAGCCGCCGGTGCTCCGCCACGCCGGTCACCACCGGCTTCTCGCATATCACATCCATGCCGGCCTCAAGCCCGGCCACCGAATGCCCGCAATGCAGATAATTGGGAGTGCACACCGTCAGATAATCAGCCCGGCCACCCTTCAGGCCGTCAAAAAAGACATTGCTGTCGGTTGTAAACTCCGCATCCGGAAAATATGAGTCGATGATCCCCACGCTGTCCGACACGTCGCACGCCGACACAACCCTGCCGCCCACACTACTGACCGCAGCCAGATGACGCGGCGCGATATACCCGCCCACGCCTATGATCGCAAACCGTTTCTGATTCTTCTCCATCACTTTTCATTTACATTATACTATTCTGATGATGCTTCATCACCCTACCGCTCCGCTTACGCTTCATAAACTCTCTCAGCCTGTGGCACAATCCCACCGACACCGTCCGCCAGCAGAGATAAGCCTTTATAAGCAATATCTGATGCGGTATCGACAGCGGCTTTATGATTCCGTACCGACACACACGCTTGTCCGCCACATGCTTGAAAATATCTCTCCATTTGATATACTCGCCCGCGAAAACCGCTATAAACTCTTTGTCGGGACTGACCGACTGTGCCGACAGACACACCGTATGGATCGCGTCGCGCAGCAAATGACGCGAATACTCCTTTTCGCTGAAATTTTCGAGCATCCATATATGTATCAGGCGTCTTTGTTCTATATATTCGGATTTTACGGCATTCGTATAGCTCGTTTCGCCTATGCGTTGTCTGTAATGGTAAAGCGCCACAGGTACAGTAATCCACATCGGATCAGCCTTTACCATCTTGTAGTTCATCAGCAGATCCTCGCCCATGTCGATTCCGGGTTCGTAATGCAAGCCGTTGTCATAGAACAGACTCCTTCGTACCAGTTTGTTCCACATCATACCCACATGTTCACGCATGAAGCCTTCACGGTCGCGCCGCGCACGGTTGCCCTTGCCGAATACCACTTTCATGCTTGCTCCACTCCGATAATTCCGCCAGAAGCCGCAGATGGCTATATCCACTCCGGAGCTGGATGCAGCCTCATAGAGGGTCTCATACATCTCCGGCTCTACCCAGTCGTCGCCGTCGCATACTATCACATACTCCCCACGCGCCATGTCCAGACCCGCCTGACGCGCTGCCGCTACCCCCGCATTAGGCTGATGCAGCACCTTGAAATGCGGATTACGGGCCGCATATTCGTCGCATATCTCTCCGCTTCCGTCAGTCGATCCGTCATCCACAATCACGCACTCCATATCCCGGAATGTCTGAGCCTCGATCGAGTCAAGACACTGCCGCAGATATGCCGACGTATTATACACCGCTACTATTACCGACACCTTGACACTCATACACCCACACATTTATTGCCACACTGTCCGCTTCCGTCCGTCATATTGCCGGCAAGATAATCAAGAAGCTTGCCAACCTGACGGCTGCGGCGGAACTCTTTTATCCTGTCCCAGTCACGCGGCATGGTCCGCCTGTTGAGCCACAGATCATAACACTTCATCACAGCACTCTTTATCGCCGGAATATCATCCTCGTCCACGGCATACCCGGCGCCTGTGTCACGCATAAGATCGCCCACCACATCGCCGGGATCACTGATCGCCAGGATCGGCTTGTTGGTAGCAAGATAGTCAAGAAGCTTGCCCGAATACACCCCCTTGCGCCCGGCGCGGCGGCTATAGATCATCAGCAACGCGTCGCATTCCTCTATCGACATGCGTACCGCCTCGTCATGATCCACAATCGGCAGTTCCACCACATTCGATCTTAAGGCATCAGGAATATCTATCTTCAACGGATTGCCTACGATCTTTATCACACAGTCGGCCGGCAGACGTCCCTCATCGATCAGCTCGACATATGCGCCAAACAGATTGTCGGGATGAATGCCCGGATAGAATCTGCCAAGATACATCATCGTAAACCGATCTTGAAAGCAGCAGTCGTACACTTCCGGATAATCATATCCGTTGCATATCTCAAGCACGCGTCCATGCGACGAGGCGCGCCTCAGATCATCAACTATCGGCTTTGACACCGACAATATCAGATCCGACATATCCAACGTCATTTTCATCGCTTTTTTCAATCGACGCAACGACAACCGATGCAATAACGGAATAGCGTATTTGAGTCTTGGCACCCGTAACTCATCGCGCATATCGGCAATCCAGTACACCTCCGGAAACTCCCGCTTTAACTTCAAGGCACACCTGTGCGACACCATGTCGTGACCACTCGTCGAAAGAACGGCATCAATCCTCCCGCCGGCCATGACCCGACGCGACGCAGCTATAGCCTTCCTGCACCATAGCGAAGAATTCAAGGTCAGCCTGTATTCCAAAGCTTTCACCGCACGCCGCATGCTCCATCGCCCATCATAAATGCGGCTGGACAGATAGCTGTAATTCCTGACAATCGGATCACTCACATATCGTACATCACACCCCTCCCATGACTCGTTCACATCCTCCGCCCCCTCTGCAATGACAGTCACATCGTGCCCGGCCCGGCTGAAATACCGGGCGAAAGCATTCATTCTGAACGCACCGATCATATTGGACGGATGAAACACATTTGTAATTATCAGTATCCTCATCAAGCAACTCGTAAAAATTAGCTGTTTATCACACTATTTTATTATCCGGAACCTCACCGCCACGTAACGGCCGAAATTCGAGTCCGAGCCAACGCCCGACGACCATATACATCATCACCGCCACTGCCAATGCAGCCACGAGCGCCGTCGGAGCGTCAGTGATACCAGTTATCGCTATCAGCCCCTTGCCCGCTACGCACGAAGTACCCGACGCCACAAGCAAGCGCGCCAGATCCCGTAGCGGAAGCCGGCGCCACAGAGCCGCCTCCGTATGGCGGCTCACAGAGCGGAACAGCAGCAAAATACCTCCCAGACGCGTCGTCACCGCTATCGCTGCTATCATCGTCAACGAAGGGAAAAAACTCACGGCCAAACAATCCAACGCCACAAGCAGAATGGCCGTCATCAAATGCACTTTGGCAAAATTGCGCGATAATCCGAGGGCTGTCATAAGCGGAAAGAAAGGGACTATCCACACCAGACATATCAGCGACGCCAGGCGAAACAATACCGAGCCGCAACGATAGCCCTCGCCAAAAAGAGTCACCATGATCTCCGGCGCATAAACTATGCAGAACACCGCGACAGGCCACACCACCGACGCCGACTTATATACCGACCGGCACCACACACCGATACACTCATCTCTATCAGTCAGCGCAAGCCTCGACAACTCCGGCAACAGCACCGAACCGACTGCCGACGTGACGATCACCGCCAGCGGCATCTCACGAAATCCATTGGAAAACACTGCGAAATCGCCTGCACCGAAATAGCGGCTGACAAAAAACTGGCTCGACGAAGAGATTATGAAGCTATAGATCCCGGCATAGAACACCGGCATAGCAAACCGCATAACCTCGCCGTATGACAATCCGCCGGCTACAGCCGTCACCCCTCTGAAAGGGCTGTAGGACAGCCACAGGCCGACGGCGCCTGACACCACCGACGCTGCCACAAAAGCCACCGTCACGCAGCCCGTATCGCCCCCCGACGCCCACGCCGTCACTACCACGCACAGCAGCGTCGCCAGACGGCTCAGGCACACATAGCACGCCAGCTGACGGCTCCGCCGGCAAGTCACCATAATACCCTCAACACCCACTGCCGGCATCATGGCCAACGGCACCACCGAAAACACCCGGAGACCCGGCCCCAAAGCGGCATTGCCGAGCAACGAGGCGAGCTGATCGGACAGCAGAAACAGCGACAGGGCAAACACCCCTCCCATTCCCACACACAGCCGCGTCAGCTTCGTCACCACCCCACGCCCCTCGCCGGCCGACTTCACCCTCGCCAAAAAATAAGAATAACAGCCGGGCAGACCCAGCGAGAACACAACCAGCAGAGTGCCGTAGACATACAATAGCTGAAGATACGTCCCGTAGTCATCAGGAGTCATCAGTCGGCTGAGGGCCATGGCAATGAAAAGCGACAGACACATCGACACACCCTTCGACACGCCCACCCACGCGGCTTCACCCGCACGACCTCCGCGCAATCCGCCGAAATATGTCGACAGCCGGCTCCGCATCAGAGAGTCCAGTATCTGAGATTGGAAATACGTCCCTTGTAGGTGCCGCCAAGATCAGCGAGCAGAGCCTCCGGTCCGGTCGTGACGCGGGCGAACCACTCATCCTCCAGACCCCTATAGCATTCATGCGCCACAGCGATCACAACCGCATCATACACCCCCGACGGACAGCTCGATAGCTCAAAGCCATACATCCGCTTCACAGACTCGCCGTCGACCATCTCGTCGACCACATCACACTCCGCTCCGCGCTCCGACAGACACTCCCTAAGCGCCGCCGCACCGCTGCTGCGTATATCGTCGGAATCCGGCTTATAAGCCACACCAAGCACCAGCACACGAGGCCGTCGCCCCTCCCTCCCGACAGAGCCGGAGATCCGACGCAACACCTCATCGGCCACATATCCGGCCATGCTTTCGTTGACAGAGCAGCCGAGCCTGGTCAGAGGCATATCAATTCCCCGGCGGGCTGCCTCCGAAATCATATAGTAAGGATCTACCGGTATGCAGTGGCCGCCTACCAGTCCGGGACTGTAGGCTGTAAAATTCCACTTCGACGAAGCAAGCCTCACCACCTCCGACACGTCGATCCCCATACGTCCGAGCGTCATCGACATCTCGTTGATCAGTGCGATATTGACACACCGTTGTATGTTTTCCAGAAGCTTCGCCGATTCGGCCGCCCGTATGTCCGACGCCCAGCTAAGGGGCGCACTGACCACACGGCCATACACACGGGCTATCTCCTCAGCAGCCTCCTCATCGCACCCCGATATGATTTTAGGAGTATTTGTCAGATCATGCGCCAGATCGCCCGGATTGATCCGCTCCGGCGAATAACCCACTTTGAAATCCAGGCCACACTCAAGACCTGAGATCCTTTCGAGAAGCGGCACACACTCCCGCTCGGTGCATCCGGGAAATACCGTCGATTCATACACCACATAATCGCCACGCTTCAGAATGCCGCCCACCGACTCCGTGGCCGCCAGCAACTGGCTGATATCAGGCGTGTGGCTGTCATTGACCGGCGTGCCTACAGCCACTATATAGAACGACGCATCTGCAAGATCGTCGATACAGCCCGCTATTACAGGCCTGCCGCCATACTGCGCCCCGCTTCCGTCATTGTTCAATGGGGGGGGGTAATCCGTTGAACTACAATTGCATACCTTTTTTACCAAATCAAAACCCACTACATTGAAGTGCTTGGCCATCTCCAATGCAAGCGGCATGCCCACATATCCCAGACCAACTACTCCTACAGAGGTCTGACGCGAGCAAAGTCGGTCATATATCCCCATTGCCATCCGATTCCTCATAAACAGTTCCGTTTTCATTACGATATATGATCCCCGATTCTGGGCAGACAGCCATGCCCGTGGAATCAAACTCAAGCAACGCGCCATATCGGCTCATCCAGCCGGAATGCCGCGCCGGAACGCCGGTCACCACGGCATAGTCGGGAACATCGGCAGTAACTACACTGCCTGCCCCCACAAAGCCATACCGCCCGATCGTCACACCACACCTTATCGTGGCGTTCCCCCCTATCGTGGCGCCCTCTCTCACTAAAGTCCGCTCATACTGGCCGCGGCGGCATATCTCGCTCCGCGGATTGCGCACGTTGGTAAACACGCACGACGGCCCGAGAAACACATTATCTTCCACCGTCACGCCCGAGTACACCGACACATTGTTCTGCACCTTCACATTGCGTCCCAGGCTGACGCCGTCGGCTATCATGACATTCTGCCCAAGAGTGCAGCCGTCGCCGATTGTCGCGCCGCCCATCACATGGCAGAAATGCCAGATACGGCAACCGTGTCCTATCACGGCGCCGTCATCTACTATCGAGGTGCTGTCTATGTACGTTTCAGAAGTCTGTCCTGGCATGTCTGACATTTGTTAGGCGATTGCTTATTACCGGAGTCCTTGTCTCCGCTCAAGAATTCAAAACGCACAAAAGTAACAATAATTCTCCAATACCCAAAGCCACGGCCGACATCCGTCACGCTTCGGCTACAGCTTCACCGCCCGCCGGCGGAGTCACCGCCCCCGGAAGTAGCTGCAGCTCGCCTCCGGACTGCGTCTCACCGTCGAGGCCACATACACTGCCATGCCGCGGGTCATCACCACGTCGTCGTGACAGCCGTCGCGCGCGGCATACCCGCCGCCCGGAAGCTGCGTGTAGGTCATCATCTCGTCGCAGGCCATATTGTCGCGCTCAAGATACTCATGCTCCCTGACAGCTCTTATCAGACTCTCCACCACCAGTCCTTTGGTCTGACGGTTGGTATGGAATCCCAGTCGCCGCTCCCGCTGAGGATTGAAGGTGTCGCGCAGAGTGCGGGCATACAGATGGCCGTAACATTCGCTGAGCTGCTCGAGAATGTAGGTCGACGATCCGGCACGCTCTGTCTCGAGAGTGTTGCTCTCCACCACCAGCAGAGCCTCGTTGTAATAGGCGGCTATCGCGGCAGCCTTCCACCCGAGAAGATCGTGGTCGATATGGCCGCGCCACTGGGCGGCTATCCGCATCGGTCCGCTTCCGTCGGCCTCGCCGCGGTCCATCACCGCTATCACCGACCAGTCCGCACCGGCACTGCGACCGCCTATGTCCACCGTCACCACATAACGGTCGCTGTTATGTCGCTCGCGCGCAGGCCACTCCCACACCTTCAGGCACCCTTTGGCGTCGGCCGCGAACTTCACCCCGCGGAGGGCGTCCGGTCCTGTCAGAGCCATGCCGCCGACCTCGCCCACAGCCACCGGATCATGACACGTCGAGCGCATACGCTCCACCAGATCGGGAGCAAACACTCCGAAACCGCTGTTGATAAACGCTTCGGTGTCGTCGGTCGGATACTCCGCCATCACTTTCGAATGATCAGGAGCTTCACGCCGCTTGAGCTGATACCATCTGATCTGTTCGAGAGTCAGACCGCGCCGCCACAGATTGCGCTCATATTCATCCATCTGACTGACGATCTGACCCACGTCGCCCGCATCAGCCACATTCTCCTCGATCTCATGCCAGCCTACAAACACGGCCGCCTTGTCGCTGCTCCCATCCTTCGCACGAAGCCACTCCTTGTGGAAGTAATTGCCCACGCCGTTGGCAGTGCTTTCGATCACCACCGCCGTAAGCGGCTGCAGGGCTATGCCCGAACAGATGGCTCTCACGAAATCGGCCGGCTTCATAAGATCGGTGTCACGCCAGAAAGCCACCTCGCTCAGATGAGCGAGCCTTATGTCAAGACCCCTCACCGCGTCCTGGCCGAACGACGAGCCTACGGTCACCGTAGCCCTGCGCCCGCTCACGATCCGGCTGCTGCTGCCGTCGCCGCTCGGCACAAGACCCTTTTTCAGCCTGCGCCACTGCTCTTCGTCATCACACAGTTCACGGGGATAATTGCGCAGCAGCCGGTCATACATCCTCCGTATTGTCCCCGACGTGTTCAGCACCTGGGCGCATATCAGCGAATTCAGCCCCTCGGCCACTACCGTCTGAAGCCATGCGTAGTAGATCTGCGTCAGGGTGCTTCCGCCCCATTGGCGCGACTTAAGCAGTATCACTCTCACAGGCATTCCGCCACGCCGCTGTCCCTCCATCACACCGAGCAGTTTGCGTTGCGGGCGGTTGAGCTTCATCCGCATCATCCGGCCGGTCTGCTTGTCGGAGATCTCCACACACCGCCACGCCCAGAACTCGAAATCATACTCAGCCCGCAGCCTCTCGATCTCGACCACACGGCGACACGATTTGATCCGTGGATCAGACATCATCTCCACCGGCACCAGCCACCGTCTGAAACAGCGTTTCAGCTCCACCCTCTCGCCGCAGCAGCCTTCGCCGCTCTCCGGATCATACGCTCCGCTGCAGGCGGCCTTGCGGCGCTCGTTTTCGGCCACCAAAGCCACCGGATCTGAGAATATCGTATCCTTTTCTTCGTCTGTAATCATGCCTTACAATCGCTTTACACACATTTCCCTCCACCCGCAACTACATCCACTGTCGCCGAACGAAGCCTCATGTCGGCCGACACGCGCCCTTTCAGCCTCAGCTCTACGTATGGCCGCGACGGACACACCACACCCTTCAGCCTCAACACACCGCGGATCGGCCCGCGTATCCTCCACCGGCTGACCGTCTGCATCCGGCGGCGACCTCCGGCAGCGATCTCCACCACGCCGTCAAACGACGAGGCTCTCAGCCGCAATTCCGCTCCACACACCCGCTCCCCCTCTTCGAGCTCCACTCCGGCCCGCCATTCAGCCTCGCCCTGTCGCGCCGGGTCGGCCATATACTCCGTGCCGTCGTCATCGACAAGGAAGCTGCGTCCCGACACGTCGGTCATCAGCGGCAATCCGCTTGACGGGTCTATCCGGGCCGACATCCATCGGCCGCCACCGATCGCCTTCACACATCCGCCCGCTATCGCCACCACTCCGCTCCCGGTAGCGGCATAATACCCTTCACGGGCCGGGATCAGCGACCCCGTCACCCGCACTCCCGACAGACTTGTGGCCGCGATGCGCTCCGAAGCCATATCCACGCTCACACCGTAGATGCCGTCAGAAGCCGTCGCATACAGGTGACATCTCGACGAGTCCCACGTAGTGCGGCTTCTGTCGGCGAGCGCCATGTCGGCCACTTCCACACCTGCGCCTAACAGACACGCCGCGATCCTGTCGCCCGCCACCGCCACGAGAGCATTGCCGACACGCCGCTCCCTCCCTCGCGCCGCCCCGCTGCCTCTCTCCTCGCTGTCATCCATATGTTCTTTCTCCTCATGTTCTCTCCCATCCTCTCCTCTCTCTCCCTCTCCTCTCACCTCCTCTATCCTCTCCGGGGCTGCGGCGGCAAGCCCTGCGGTGACATGCAGCGACCGGCTCATATCGGCCGACGGCACAAGCATAGCATCAAAATGCTTGCTCACACCCCCGCACACTGCCTCTATATGCAGTTCCGACATATCGCCCGACGGATACCCCACCACCACACTGCGCGCTATCGTACTGAAGTCACCCCTCATCACAGCCTCGCGCACCACCTCCGCGCCATCGCGCCCCGTCACCCTCGCACGCAGCTCTATCAGATCGTCACCCTCGCCGGCCACCACCATCTCAAGCGGCGAAACTCCCTCGAATCGCACGGTCGTGATGCCGCTCATCACTGCCGTATCACCCGACCTCACACACCGTTCAGCCCTGAAACCGCATGGAGTGCCGACCGCCGACAGAAGCCGCTCCTCAGCTGTCAGCGTATGCTTTGCCGCCTCTTCGGCCTGCACTGCCACTCTGTCGCTAAGCCTACGGCTGACGGCCACATCGCCGCGGGCCGCATCGCCCACTCTCACCACCCTCGCCTCACCGGCCTTGATCCGTGCCGCCACACGCATCCACCCCATGCCGCAACCCGACAGCATCATGGCCTTTGACGTCAGACTCCGCAGGTTAGGGGTCAGCGCGGTTGTAGCTCCCGGAAGAGCGAGCCTCACCGTGGGATTGTTCCCCTCCGCGCCATCTATCCTCACCTCGGAGAGGCCGTCGGGATCCACCGGATGAAGCTGTTCGCCCACGTATATCTCCACCTCGGCCACTCCGCTGTCAGCGCCGTAAGCCGGTATCTCCGCCTCCAGAGCATACGCCTCAGCCTCCATCGCGAAATCAGCGATCGTGAAATCCGTCGGGCTGCGACGCGTCAGCCCCGGACAAAAAACGCCGCACAGCTGCGCGCCCTCCCTCGCACCCACAAATCCTACGCCCGATTCATACAGCACCGACCCGTCAGCACCGATAAGCCTGTAGCCGCAAGCCACCGGCTGGAGCATCATGCCGTTCTCGGCAGCCTCCGCCACCAGACCGCAATAGGCCGTGCCAAGCATATCCGACAGCGACGCCACATCCTTGTCGCCCATACCCTGACGCCTCCCCGGATCCCCCTCCGAGGGAGTGAAAGCCGAGGTCTGACGCTGCATCCGTCCCGCCACCCTGGCCACCAGCCTCACCGGAGCATACACCGCCGTGCGGCGCTCGTATGTCTCACTTCCGCCCGACGGCTTGCCGCCGTTGCTGTCATCGTCGGCCGATGGTATCGGCGTCATTGGCGTCAATGCGCCGCGGAGCCTCACCAGATTCACGCACTGCTTCACTCTGCCGCCTCCACGCTCCACTCCGGTAGCCGATACCTTCACCCTCTGCAATCTCTTTGTGCTCATCCTGTCGTATTTTGCGTTTACTTTCCGGTTGCAAAATTACCACCCGACCCACCGCATCGCTGCGCGCGTTTATCGCCCCGCACACCTGCTGATAAGCATTTTTATACGAGCTTAACACACGCCTATGATGGCCGTCTCCGACATTATCGCTATATTTGCCGGACAGCATTTCAAAACCCTCACAGCAATAAACCACCGCATGAGCCAGATACTTGTATTCAACAACGAAGTCGCCGCCGCAGTCGAAGCCATAGTCGACGAAGCCAAACCCAACGGACTGTTTATAATCACCGACACCAACGTGCGCCGCGAAGTGCTCCCGTCTCTCGCAGAGCAATCGCCGGCAGTAGCCCGGGCATGCGTCATAGAGTGCGAGCCGGGCGACGAAGCCAAAAACCTCCGCACCCTTTCGGAGATATGGAGCCGGCTCGTGGCCGGAGGATGCTCCCGCAGCTCTCTGATCATCAATCTCGGAGGAGGAGTCGTCACCGACATGGGAGGATTCGCGGCCGCCACATTCAAGCGCGGAGTGAAATTCATCAACATCCCCACCACACTTCTCGCGGCTGTCGACGCGTCCGTAGGAGGAAAGACCGGCATCAACTTCGAAGGACTCAAAAACGAAATCGGCGTATTCCGCGAGGCAGTGGCCGTCATCATCTCCACATGCTTCTTCGGCTCGCTGCCGCGCGAGGAACTCCTTTCGGGCTACGCCGAAATGCTCAAACACGGGCTACTCGACTCCGAAGAGGCCGTCGACATGCTCCTCGATTTCCCTATCGAAAACTGCGACGAGCCCAAGGAACTGCTCCAACTGCTCAAAAAAAGCGTGGCGGTAAAGCAACGCGTGGTTGAGGCCGACCCCCACGAGCACGGACTCCGCAAGGCTCTCAACCTCGGACACACCATGGCCCACGCCATGGAAGGACTCGCCCTTAAGACAGGCAGTCATCTCGCCCACGGCTATGCGGTGGCGCGCGGACTTGTCGCCGACCTGGTGCTCTCCCACATGAAACACGGATTCCCCTCGGAACGGCTCCACTCGGTGGCCGCGTTCGTAAAATCACGCTATGGCGCACCGGAATTCACCTGCGACGACTACGACACGCTGATCCAGCTCATGCGCCACGACAAAAAAAACATCGATCCGGAGACAATCAACTTCACACTGCTTGCAGCCCCGGGCGACATCCGGCTCGACTCCACCGCCACACCTCAAGAGATCACGGCTGCGCTCGATATCACCCGCGACCTTCTCGGCTGCTGACCATCGTTGCGACAGCCAACAGCCCATCCCCCTCAAGCTCCACAAAGCTCACCCTCGCCCCGCCGCGTGACACTATGCTGTCTCCCCGCCGCCACGCGTCCAGATCCTCAGCCCGAAGCACATCAATCTCCCCGAGCGTCATCCGGCCATTCTCGGGCGTCAGCTTGTAGACTGCCTCCTTTGCCGTCCAGATCCGTTGCAGCAGCCTTATATCGCACTGTTCAGGCAGCGGCAGCACCTTGCGCTCGGCGGCAGTGAGTATCCGCCCCGTCACACGCCGCAGCTGCTCGCGCGCCGACTCCGCATCGACACCTAACCGCACGCCATGGCCGCACAACGCCACCACGGCACACCCCGCGCCATGACTCACCGACACCCGGCCATCACCATACCCCTCAACCTTCGGAGCGCCGCAAGCCGTATGACCTAACACAGTGCCGGAGCCAAACATTGCCTCCACAAGCCGCTGCGTAGCCTCGCGCTCCGCCCCCCTGCCACGTCCGGCGATGCTGGTCATGCACACCTCCGCGCCATCAATCCCAAATCGCTTTATCTCCCCCTCCATAAGACACTGCTGTGAATTGCTGTCGAGTCCATTCCGGCCGCAAAATCGCGCTCTATCGCGTCAAGCAACGGCCCGAGACTGTCGGGTGATGCTTCGCTGTCCAATCCGGTCAGCGCGCCGCTTACCGTCAGCGTGCCGCAGCGCGCTATCATCTGAAGCGGCGTCACCGAAGGCTCGTCGCATCTGAAAAACGTTATGCTTGCCATTCCCCCTCCCACTGTTGTATCACTTGCCGACAGACTCGCCTGACCCGCGTTTAGAGCGATCCGCTCAATGCGGTTCGCCGACACAGCGTCGGGATCGTCCGACACCGTGAAGGTCAGATGCAGCCTCGCGCCACCATAATCAGGATATACGATCGTAAGCCAACGGTTATCGCCGCTGCCGCCCAGCACTGCCTCGGCACGGCTGCTGACAGCGAAGCCCGACGGCAAAGAGTCGCCACGGCGGTAGTCTGACTCAGCGACTTCAATACGTGGATATGCCCGCGGACGAGGCGTGGCGATACGCTCGCCATCGCTGCGGCCACACGACACTACGCCCGACGCCACAGCAGCCATAGCCACAACTGCCGTCAATCTGATCATGCCTCACCCTTCGGCTCCACATCTTCGGGCATCACCTTCACCCTCACGTTGACGATACGGTGACCGTTGATCTCCAGCACCAGAAAACGGCAGCGGCCATAGACCATCGGCTCCTTCTCCTTCGGAAAATCGCCCTTTATCGCAAGAAGCATACCCGCCAGAGTTTCGCAGTCGGCCGTCACATCGGAGTAATCCGCCTCGTTGAGATCCGTCACACGGAAGAAGTCATCAAGCAGAGTCTTTCCTTCGAAAATAAACGTGTCGTCAGGCAGGCGGCGATAGGTCTTCTCATCCTCGTCATACTCGTCGTTGATATCACCCACGATCTCCTCAAGCACATCCTCCAGGGTCACGAGTCCCTGAGTGCCTCCGAATTCGTCTATCACGATCGCCATGTGTATATGACGGCGCCGGAAATCCTCCAGCAGATCGTCGATCGAACGAGCCTCGGGCACAAAATACGGCTCACGGAGCAGAGTCCGCCAGTCAAAATCCGCAGCATCCTTGCCTATGTAAGGCAACAGGTCGCGCGAATACAACACTCCCTTGATGTCGTCCTGCGAACCATCGCACGCCGGCAGACGCGAATAACCCGACTCCACCACCGTCGACATCACCTCGTCGAAATCCGACGACAGATCCACACACGTCATGTCGACACGCGGAGTCATCACCTCGTTGGCCGTCTTGTCGCCAAACCTCAGGATACCCTCGAGCATCTCCTTCTCGTCGCCCGCGCTCACATCGGTTATCTCAAGAGCCTGAGACAATTCCTCGGCAGTCACGTCGCTCTCCTTTTTCACCACCACACGGTTGACGATCGTCGACCCCCTTACGAGCAGCGATGATATAGGACTGAATACCGCCATCATAAGCTTCACACCGCCGAGAGCGAAACGTATCCAGCGCATATTGTCGGAATTGGCTATCAGTTTGGGCAGTATCTCCCCGAAAAGCAATATCAGGAACGTCAGGATGACCGTCTGAAGCAGAAAACTCATCCATGCGGCCATGCCCTGGAAAACAGGACCAAGCGCGTAATTACACAATATCACTATGGTCACATTGACCAGATTGTTGGCGATCAGTATTGTAGCCAACAGCCGCTCGGGCTTACCTATCATAGCCAGCACATTCTGTCCGCGGGGAGTCTCGTCAAGCTCGTCGCACTGCTGGGGAGTCAGCGAGAAAAACGCTATTTCACTGCCCGACACGAAGCCGGAGATCATCAGAGCACACAAGGCCACCACAAGGGCCGCCATCTGGTCAAGGCCAAAATTGGCCGGAAAATTGAGCTGCAAGGCCGACAATACCGCTCCGAGCGTGTCGGCCATAGCTGGTAAAGGATCTATATCCAAGACTGATTAAATTGGTTTTACTTCAAAGTGTTGCATCGCGGCGACGGGCTGTTGCCCCAGTCTGCCGCCAACACACCGCAAAGGTAGGAATTTTCCCGCTTCCCACCAAATCCGCCCCTTAAACCGATAAAAAACCGATCAACCCGCACCACAACAACAATCACGAACGTATCAAAAACCGATCAACCGCACATAAAACGAAGCGTGCCATACATCCCGCTGATGCAGGATATATGGCACACCGTTTTATCGGGAACTACTGTCCGTCAGTGCTGACGGACGGCAGTCTCATTCACTTGGGCAGGTTGCCTACCTCAGGATCGACGCCCCACTGCTGCTGGGCCAGACGGCGATAGTTGTTGTAGCGCCACTGGGCATTGGCCTTCGCGGCCGAGAACAGCTCGGAAGCCTCAGCAGGATACTGCTTGGCAAGCGAAGCATAGCGCACCTCGCCTTTGAGGAAGTCCTCGAACTTGTCCCAGTCGGGAGTCTTGCTGTCGAGAGTGAAGGGGTTCTGACCCGACTCCTCGAGAGCGGGATTGTAACGCCACAGGTGCCAGTAGCCACACTCCACAGCCTTCTGTTCCTCCAGCTGCGAGTGACCCATGCCGGCCTTGATGCCGTGGTTGATACAGGGAGCATAGGCGATGATCAGCGACGGGCCGTCGTAAGCCTCAGCCTCGCGGATAGCCTTAAGAGTCTGAGCCTGGTCGGCGCCCATGGCTATCTGTGCGCAATACACGTAGCCGTAGGTCGAGGCTATCAGACCGAGATCCTTCTTGCGGATGCGCTTGCCGCTGGCGGCAAACTTGGCGATAGCGCCCACCGGAGTAGCCTTCGAGGCCTGACCGCCGGTGTTGGAGTAAACCTCCGTGTCGACAACGAGCACGTTGATATTCTTGCCGCTGGCGAGAACGTGGTCCAGACCGCCGAAACCGATGTCGTACGAAGCACCGTCACCGGCTATGATCCAGTGCGAACGCTTCACGATATAGTGCTTCAGATCGAGAATGGTCTTGCATATGTCGCAGCCGCATGCCTCGCACAGAGGTATCAGCTTGTCGGCGATGGCACGTGTTGCCACAGCGTCGTCGGCCGAGTCAAGCCACTGCTGTGCCAGGTCATGGATCTCCTGGCTGCACGACGGACATTCCGTAGCGGCCTTCATCGTCTCGGTCAGGCGACGGCGGAGCTGCTCGTTGGCGATAAACATGCCGAGGCCAAACTCTGCGAAGTCCTCGAAGAGCGAGTTGCCCCATGCCGGACCGTGACCCTGCTTGTTGACTGTATAGGGAGTCGAAGGCACAGAGCCCGAGTAGATCGACGAGCAACCGGTAGCATTGGCCACCATCTCGTGATCGCCGTAGAGCTGGGATATCAGCTTCACGTAAGGAGTTTCGCCGCAGCCAGAGCATGCGCCAGAGAACTCGAAGTAAGGCATAGCGAACTGAGAGTTCTTCACATTGGCCTTCACATCCACCAGATCCTGCTTCGAGCTTACCTCGTTCACGCAGTAATCCCACTCCTTCTGCACGTCCATCTGGGTTTCCAGAGGCTTCATCACGAGAGCCTTCTCACCCTTCTTGCCCGGACATACGTCGGCACAGTTGCCGCAACCCAGACAGTCGAGCACATCGACAGCCTGAACGAAGCGCATACCGGTGAAAGTCTTGCCGATAGCGGGCAGTGAATCGCCCTCGGCGATAGGTGCGCCGGCCATCTCCTTCTCGTCGAGCACAAACGGACGGATTGCAGCGTGAGGACAAACGTAAGCACACTTGTTGCACTGTATGCAGTTGTCCGCGATCCATTCGGGAACGAAAGTGGCCACGCCGCGCTTCTCATAGCGGGCGGTCGACTGCTGCCATGTGCCGTCCTCGATACCCTTGAAGTCCGACACCTTGAGCAGGTCGCCGTCCTGTGCGTTGATCGGACGCACGAGCTTGTTGATGAATTCCGGATCGTTGTTCTTCACCTCGGCATCCTCGGGAAGATTGCTCCACGACGGATCGACATCGAGCTTGGCATACTCGCCGCCACGGTCTACGGCGGCATAGTTCTTGTCCACGACATCCTGACCCTTCTTGCCATAGCTCTTCACGATGAACTTCTTCATCTGCTCTACGGCCAGATCCACCGGAATCACCTCGGTGATGCGGAAGAACGCGCTCTGGAGGATCGTATTGGTGCGGTTGCCCAGACCGATCTCCTGAGCTATCTTGGTTGCGTCGATATAATATACGGTGATATTGTGGTCGGCAAAGTACTTCTTCACCTTGTTGGGAAGATTCTTGGCCAGCTCCTCGCCCTTCCAGATAGTGTTGAGCAGGAAGGTGCCGCCGTCGCGCAGACCGCGTGTCACATCATACAGATGCAGATAAGCCTGAACGTGGCAAGCAACGAAGTTGGGCGTGGTCACCAGATATGTGGAGCGGATAGGCTCGTCGCCGAAACGCAGGTGAGAGCAGGTGAAGCCGCCCGACTTCTTCGAGTCGTAGGCGAAGTAGGCCTGACAGTATTTATTGGTATTGTCGCCGATGATCTTCACCGAGTTCTTGTTGGCGCCCACGGTGCCGTCAGCACCCAGACCATAGAACTTGGCCTCGAACATCGTGTCGCTCACCACGATAGGAGCTACCGGGGGCAGCGAGCTGAAGTTCACGTCGTCGACTATGCCGATGGTGAAGTGATCCTTCGGCTGCGGCAGAGCCAGATTGTCGTAAACGGCGATCATGTCGGCCGGAGTGGTGTCCTTAGACGCCAGACCGAAACGGCCGGCGTAGATGGCCGGAGCGTCGGTGCGGTTCTTGTACACCTCGCACACGTCGAGATAGAGCGGCTCGCCCGGAGCGCCCGGCTCCTTGGTGCGGTCGAGCACAGCGATGCGCTTCGCGGTGGCGGGGATAGCAGCGAGAAGATGCTTCGCCGAGAACGGACGGAACAGATGAACGCTCACCAGACCCACCTTCTCGCCCTTGGCCATCAGATGGTCTACGGCTTCCTGAGCGGCCTGTGTGCCCGAACCCATGGCGATGATCACGCGCTCGGCCTGGGGATCGCCATAATAGTTGAAGAGGTGATATTCGCGGCCGGTGATGGCGGAAATCTGCTTCATGTAGTCCTCCACGATCTCGGGAACAGCCTCATATATGGGGTTGCACGACTCGCGGTGCTGGAAGAACACGTCGCCGTTCTCGGCCATGCCGCGGGCAACGGGAGCATCAGGATTGAGAGCGCGGTCGCGGAAAGCGGCCACGGCGTCGCGATCGAGCAGCGGAGCGAGATCCTCCTGTTCGAGCATCTCGATCTTCTGGATCTCGTGCGAGGTACGGAAGCCGTCGAAGAAGTTCAAGAAAGGTATACGCGACTTGATCGTTGCCAGATGAGCCACACCCGACAGATCCATTACCTCCTGCACCGAACCCTCGGCCAGCATGGCGAAGCCGGTCTGGCGGGCCGCCATCACGTCCTGATGGTCGCCGAAGATGCTCAGCGCGTGAGAAGCGATCGTGCGTGCCGATACATGAAACACGCTCGGAAGCATCTCGCCGGCTATCTTGTACATGTTAGGAATCATCAGCAGCAGACCCTGCGATGCAGTGTAGGTCGTTGTCAGAGCGCCTGCCTGCAGAGAGCCGTGAACCGCACCCGCTGCACCGCCCTCCGACTGCATCTCCTGCACGAGAACCGTCTCGCCGAAGATATTCTTACGGCCGGCTGCGGCCCATTCGTCAACGTATTCTGCCATCGTCGACGACGGGGTGATCGGGTAAATGGCCGCCACTTCCGTAAACATGTACGAAATGTGGGCTGCTGCCTGATTACCGTCACAAGTCAAGAATTTCTTTTCCTTACTCATAAGTCTGTAATCTATGTTTGTTTAGATGGATATGAAAGTCTGGTTTTAGTTATAATGTCATATACGCAGCCGTCAGAACACTTTGCTACGCAGCGCGAAGTTACAACTTTTTTCCGAAAAATCAACACCCCGAGACCCCTCCGCAGCCCCTTATCACCATTAATTTTTCACAACAAACCTCACACAATGCCAACAACCCGCCCGCACCGCACGTCAACGGCACATAAAACGCCACATTTTCAACACCGAAAGAAATAATTTTGTAACTTTGCGCCGTCTACCGACGGCATCCGCACACGCCGTCAGGAGCACACTACTATATCACGAATCGCAATGGTTAGAAAATACGACTATCTGGTGATCGGCAGCGGCATAGCCGGCATGAGCTTCGCACTCAAAGTGGCCCGCACGGGACGAGTGGCGCTCATATGCAAAAGCACCCTCGAGGAAGCCAACACCGCCCTCGCGCAGGGAGGAGTGGCATCGGTCACCGATCTGCAGCTCGACGACTTCGACAAACATATCCACGACACCATGGTGGCCGGCGACTGGCTGAGCGACCCCAAGGCCGTCGAAAAAGTAGTCCGCGAGGCACCTTCCCAGATAAGCCAGCTCCTGCAGTGGGGAGTAGACTTCGACAGACGCGAGGACGGATCGTTCGACCTGCACCGCGAGGGCGGACACTCCGAATTCCGGATACTCCACCACGCCGACAACACCGGCTACGAGATACAGCAGAGCCTCATACGACGCATCAGGGAGTCTGACTCCATCGACGTCTTCGAGCACCATTTCGCCATAGAGATCATCACACAGCACCATCTCGGCAAGATAGTCACACGACGGACCCCCGACATCACATGCTACGGAGCCTACGTGCTCGACGAAAACACCGGCGCCGTCGACACATTCCTCTCCCGCGTCACACTCATGGCCACAGGAGGAGTCGGAGCCGTCTACACCACTACCACCAACCCGCTTGTGGCCACCGGCGACGGGATAGCCATGGTCTATCGAGCCAAAGGCACCGTCCGCGACATGGAGTTCATACAGTTCCACCCCACAGCACTGTTCCATCCGGGCGACCGGCCGTCGTTCCTCATCACAGAAGCCATGCGAGGCTACGGAGCAATACTCCGCAACCCCGCAGGAGAGCGGTTCATGGAAAAATATGACCCCAGGCTCGAACTCGCGCCGCGCGACGTCGTGGCCCGCGCCATCGACTCGGAGATGAAGGCCGGAGGGCACGACCACGTATATCTCGACGTCACACACAAAGACCCCGGGGAAACACGCCACCACTTCCCAAACATCTACGCAAAATGCCTCTCCCTCGGCATCGACATCACCAAGGACTACATACCTGTAGCACCGGCCGCCCACTACCTCTGCGGAGGCATCGTCGTCGACACCAACGCCGAGTCGAGCATCAGCAGGCTCTATGCCGTAGGCGAATGCTCCTGCACCGGGCTCCACGGAGGCAACCGGCTGGCATCCAACTCGCTCATCGAGGCTGTGGTCTACGCCGAAGCCGCCGCACGCCACGCCATCGAACACGCCCACGGCTACCAGTTGCGCGACGACGTGCCCCTGTGGAACGACGAAGGCACGTCACACCCCGAAGAGATGGTGCTCATAACACAGAGCGCACGCGAGGTCGGACAGATCATGAGCACCTACGTAGGCATCGTACGCTCCGACCTGCGACTCGACCGGGCATGGAACCGGCTCGACATACTCTACGAGGAAACCGAACGCCTCTTCAAACAGTCGAAAGTGTCAAGAGCGATATGCGAACTGCGCAACATCATCAACGTCGGCTACCTCATCATGCGACAGGCCAAGGAACGGAAGGAATCCCGGGGACTCCACTACACCATCGACTATCCTCCCCGCCCCCACAACGAAACCGGCGCCTGAAACGTTATTAAAACTACTACACCCGCCCACATGCGCAGACTGCTGACATATCTCACGCTATCTGTCGCGGCCGCACTGACAGCTGCCGCGCAGACCGATGTAGAAGTCACCGTACCGGTGGTCGAAAACCCCTCGGCACTGCGCAATATCTACAAAGGCTACTACTGGACCGACATCGACGGAGAGCACGTCAAGATGATTGTGCTCAACGAGATCACCGTATTCCCGCCGCTGAAATTCAAAAACAAGAAAGAGGAAGAATTCTACTGGCGCACAGTGCGCGACGTAAAGAAGACACTGCCCTACGCCAAACTTATATGCGCCACGCTGCTTGAAACCTACGAATACATCGAGACATTCCCCACACAGCGCGAACGCGAGGAATACCTCAAGAAAATGGAGGACGAGATCTTCAAGCAATACAAGCCCGTGCTTAAGAAATTCACCAAAAGCCAGGCACAGTTGCTCATAAAACTCATCCGACGCGAAACCGACCAAAGCTCCTACAACATCATCAAGGCATTCCTCGGATCATTCAGAGCCGGATTCTGGCAGACATTCGGACGCTTCTTCGGAGTCAACCTCAAAGGCGACTACAACCCCGACACCGACCGCAAGGACGCCATCATCGAACGCATAGCCGTAAAAGTAGAGGACGGCCTGCTCTGACCGCCCTCCATATATGTTTGCCGCGACGCCGGCACAATGCCGCACACGGCTTCTGCGCTTTAGAGTATGTTTACTTTTGACTCATGTTAAGAGTATGTTTACACGGTGAGAATCTCCTTCTCCTTGGCCGCGAACACGTCGTCGATACGCTTCAGATACTTGTCGTGAAGCTTCTGCACGCTCGCCTCGGCGTCCTTCTCCACATCCTCGGGCATACCCTGCTTGACAGCCTTTTTCAGACCGTCGATCGCATCGCGGCGGGCATTGCGCACCGACACCTTGGCCTGCTCGGCCTCGGCCTTCGACTGCTTCACCAGCTGCTTGCGGCGCTCCTCGGTCAGCGGCGGAATCGACAGGCGTATCACCTCGCCGTTGTTCTCGGGCGTGATGCCCAGCTCGGAGTTGATGATCGCCTTCTCGATCTCCTTGAACATCGGCTTCTCCCACGGAGTGATCGTGATCGTGCGCGCATCGGGCACAGCCACATTGGCCACCTGCGATACCGGCACAGCGCTGCCGTAATACTCCACACGTATGCCGTCGATGATCTTCGGATTAGCCTTTCCGGCACGGATATGAGCCAGAGCCTCGTCAAGATAAGCCACTGCAAGCTCCATCTTCTCCTCTGCGGGAGCTAAAAAATCGTTTGGTTCCATATATGTCGTTTTTTATATTAATTATCAGATCAGTACACCAGCGTGCCTATCGGCTCGCCGGCTATCACCTTGGCCAGATTGCCCGGAGTATCCATGCAGAACACCACTATCGGCAGACCGTTCTCCTTGCACAGGGCCGTAGCCGTCAGATCCATCACCTTCAGCCCGCGGTTGTACACCTCGTCATAGCTTATCTCGCTGAACTTGGTGGCCGTCGAGTCCTTCTCCGGATCGGCCGTGTACACGCCGTCGACTCTCGTTCCTTTCAGCATCACGTCGGCTTCCACCTCTATGCCGCGCAGAGCGCTGCCCGTATCGGTGGTGAAGAACGGATTGCCGGTGCCTCCCGCTATGATGGCCACCTCGCCCCGCTTCAGAGCCTCGATAGCCTTCCACTTGCTGTAATGCTCCCCGATCGGAAACATGTTGATAGCCGTCAGCACGCGCGCAGGCTGCCCAACCGACTCAAGAGCCGAGCTCAAGGCAAGCGAATTGATCACCGTCGCAAGCATACCCATCTGGTCACCCTTCACACGGTCAAACCCACGCGTAGCGCCCGACAGGCCGCGGAATATATTGCCACCGCCTATCACGATAGCCACCTCCACGCCCGAAGAAGCGATCTCCTTGATCTGCTCGGCATACTGGCCGAGGCGTTCCGTATCGATACCGGTGCCCTTGGCTCCGGCGAGTGATTCGCCGCTCAGCTTGAGCAGCACGCGCTGGTATTTGGATCTCATCTCAAATATGTTTTTGTTTCTGCAAAAATAGTCGTTTGCCCCGAATTGTGCAATTCATACATCTACATTTTCGAAAGAGACCTGACCGGCATAGAGATGAGAGTTTTTTCCATACGCTTTTCCTGCCCCAAATAGCTCCAGTCTCATAAAAATAGCTAACTTTGCATTTATCGCAACGACAAACATCTGAAAATGGCCGAAACAGCTTAAAAAATTGGCAAAACACGCCACACAACCTCATCGCGTGGCGCTTTGCCTTGCAAAGAAGCATTCGGAACTTCCAAGCAGTCGTTGCAGGCACAGCCAGCCCTCAGATAACAGCCGCCGGAGTTTTATTATATATGGCAAAGAAAACACTAAATAAGAAAGAAGCTCTCCCTATGGAGGAGATGTTATGGAAGGCATGTGACGCTCTGCGCGGCTCTATTGAGCCGAGCGAGTATAAGCACGTCGTCCTCTCGCTTATATTTTTGAAATATGCGGGCTTCCACTTCGAGAAACGCCGTCAGGAAATCATTGCCGCCGGGCAGGAGGCTTTCGTTGATAACGTTGCTTTCTATGGAGCTAAAAACGTGTTTTATCTCCCCGAAACCGCACGTTGGTCTTACATCAAGGAAAACGCCAAGCAGCCGGACATCGCCCTGATTTTAGACAAGGCACTCGCCGATATTGAAAAAAAGAACAAGCCGCTTCGCGGTGCTCTCCCCAATAATTATTACAGTTCGCTCGGCATCGAGTCGGAAAAACTCGGCTCACTGATTGACAAGGCAGACGGATTTGATTCTATTCTCGAAAATGATACCGAGAACGACATAATAGGACGCGTCTACGAATATTTCCTTTCCAAGTTTGCCATCAAGGAGGGCAAAGGTAAGGGCGAATTCTATACGCCCAAAACCATTGTCAACCTCATTGCCGAAATGATAGAGCCATACGAGGGCATTATCTACGACCCCTGCTGCGGTTCGGGCGGTATGTTTGTACAGTCAATGAAGTTCGTTCAACGTCACAACGGCAACCGCCGTAATGTGTCGGTATATGGTCAGGAGTTTACCAAGACCACCTACAAACTCGCCAAGAT
>NZ_PUED01000089.1 GCF_003024925.1 Paramuribaculum intestinale | reverse complement strand
TGCCCCGACAATAATCAACTACTTTCGCAGGAGGGCCACCAACGCCTCGGCCGAGGCATTCAACTCAAAGGTCAAGATCTTCCGATCGCAGATGCGTGGAGTAAGAGACCGAGACTTCTTCATCTTCAGACTCGTCAAACTATACGCCTAAACTTTAACATTTAAAATCTTCAATTTTAACAAATGCACCGGGATTTCGGCTTGACCCGTATTCTGCGCCATTCTGAAATTTTGGCAAAAATAAAAAGCACTGAAAATCAAGCGATTTCAGTGCTTTGCGGCGATTTGCCATTTTTGATTGTGACCCCGGAGAGGCTCGAACTCTCGACCCAATGATTAAGAGTCATTTGCTCTACCAACTGAGCTACGGAGTCATTGTTTTTGCTATCCCTTTCGGAATTGCGATGCAAAGTTAGCTCTTTTTTTTATATCTCCAAAATTTTTGAAGATTTTTTTTGTGGGCGAAGATGGATTCGAACCACCGAAGGTAAAAACCAGCAGATTTACAGTCTGCCCCATTTGGCCACTCTGGTATTCGCCCAAAGCTTATTTGCGATGCAAAGGTAGTGATTTGTACGTAATCGACAAAATGTTTTGCTCGTTTTCTTGCTTTTTTCAGCGTAGGTGGATTCCACTGGGCGGGTTATGCACTTGACAGATTATGATTTTATGGTGCATGAAATGGCTTCATAGGCCTGAAGGCATATCTCGGTTGATGCCTGGGCTTCGGCGATGGTGGCTTTCATGCGGTGGGTCGGATTGCGTATGGCGGTAATGAAGTCGGACACGAGTGCGTGATCGGCTCCCGAATGGTATGGTCCGGGGGTGAATTGCGTTGTGACGGGCTGTCGGTTGCCAAACCGCTGATGTGTCAATGTGAGTTCGTCGCCGTGGATTTCTCCGCGGGTTAATACTATGTGGGTGGTGCGTCGGCCGCTGTCGCCGATCATGTCCAGCGTCAGTGTGGCAAGGCATCCTGTGTCGGTGGTGAGATTGATGCTCTGCGACAGCGGGGCATCGGTATCGCAGATGTATGCGCATCGGCCAAACCGGCTGTGTCGCAGATACCGGTCGATGGTCTGTCTGTGTGTTTCGTCGGGCTGTGGATCGAAGTTGTCGGTCCACAGTCCGCGTCGCGAGTATAGATCGACAGCCGAGAACGGGCAGTCGGATTCCGCGTTGCAGTCAATGCATCGGTCGGAAGCGGTGGCCGGACGGTCGTTTCTTAAAATGAATAGCGGTGATGCCATGGTGTTGATGTCGGTGGCGCCGGTGGCGCCTGTCAGCCATAGAAGTAGATCGGCGTCGTGGCAGCATTTGGAAAGTATCGGCGGACTGGTCATACGGCTGTCGGCCCAGGGACCGCGTATGAAGGTATGCAGCGCGCGGTCGAGCCCTACGCTGATGCGGTGGTGGATGGCTACGGGAGTGCCCAGTGATCCTTCTGCGATAAGGCTGTGGAGAGTCTGGAAGTAGGGATGATAGCGGAGTACGTGACACACTCCGGCCACCAGCCGGCGGTCGGTGGCTTCGCGGGCTATGTAGGCAACTTCAGAGGAGCTGCATGCCACCGGTTTCTCGACAAGTATGTGGCATCCGTGCCGGAGGGCACGCATGGCCTGCCGGTAGTGATGCCGGTCGGGCGAGGCGATGATGACGGCGTCGATTTCATCTGCTCGTTCGGCCAGCATCTCTTCGTCGGTGGCGTAGAGCCGTGATGCTTCGAGCGATGTTTCGGCGGCAAACCGCTCGCGGCGCCGACTGTCAGGGTCGGCGGCGGCTATGAGTATGGCATCTCCCGGGTGGGAGAGTATGTATTGTGTGTATTTGCGGGCGCGGTTGCCTGCTCCGGTCACCGCTATTCTGGCTGGGCTTTTCATAGGCAAGCGTATTTCAGTGAGCCTCGAGCCATGTGCGTCCGCTGCCTGCCGCCACTTCCAGGCGCACGCGGCCTACGTAGGCTTGTTCCATAAGCCGGCATACGATTTCCTGCAGCTGCGGCAGTTCGTCGGGGATTACATTGAACACCAGTTCGTCATGCACCTGCATGATCATTCTCGATTTCAGGCCGGCTTCTCCGATAGCGTGGTAAATGTCGACCATGGCGCGTTTGATTATGTCGGCGGCCGATCCTTGTATCGGGGCATTGACGGCATTGCGTTCGGCGTAGTTTCTGACGGTAGCGTTGCGGCTGTTGATCTCGGGCAGGAAGCGTTTGCGTCCCATCACGGTAGTCACGTATCCATTGCGGCGTGCGCCGTCAACATTCTCTTCCATGTATGCGCGTATGCGCGGGTAGGTGGCAAAATACCCTTCAATCAGATCGCGTGCTTCGGATCGCGGTATGCCGAGCCGTTCCGACAGGCCGAATGCCGATATGCCGTAGATGATCCCGAAATTGGCTGTTTTGGCGTTGCGGCGCTGTGTGTCGCTGACATCGGAGGGTGCCACGTGGTATATTTTTGCGGCCGTCGCCCGGTGTATATCCTCGCCCGAGCCGAACGCCTCTATCATGTCGGGATCGCCGCTAAGGTCGGCTATGAGTCTTAATTCTATCTGGGAGTAGTCGGCGCTCATGATGATGTCGCCCGGATCAGCTACGAAAGCGCTTCTGATCTCGCGGCCGTCGTCAGATCTTATGGGGATGTTCTGCAGATTCGGGTTGGCCGATGATATGCGGCCCGTGGCAGTGACGGTCTGGTTGTAGGATGTGTGTATCTTGCCAGTGTGGCGGTTGACCATGCCGGGCAATGCGTTGACGTAGGTGGTCAGCAGTTTTTTCAGTGCGCGGTGGCGCAATATCAGATCCACGATGGCATGGGTGGGCCGGAGTTTTTCCAGGATCTCTTCAGTAGTGGAGTAGCCCCCTTTTTTAGTGCGCTTGCCGTTGCTGTCGATCTGTAGTTTTTCAAACAACATGCGTCCTACCTGCATCGGCGAAGCAAGATTGAAGCGTTCGCCGGCCAGGCGGAATATCTCCGTTTCCATTTCGTCAAGGCGCTTGGTGAACCTTACCGACATATCGTCGAGTACGTCGCTGTCGATTCTCACGCCGGTATATTCCATTTCGGCGAGCACCTTGACGAGTGGTAGTTCAATGTCGTTTAGAAGCGGCATGAGTCCCTGGTTTTCGACTTCGCCGTTGAGCAGGCTGTACAGACGCAGCGTAATGTCGGCGTGCTCACACATCACTGTTGCGGCCTCCTGAGGCGCGATGGGCTGGAAGCGTTTTAGCCCGGTGCGGTCGTCGGGCTGCTCGGCCATGTTGTACTTAAGGTATCTGAATGCCAGTCCGGCAATGCGGTGGGTTGTTTCCGGATCTATCAGGTAATGTGCCAGCGAGGTGTCGTAGTAGTTGTCGGTCAGGCGTATGCCATGCCGGCGCAGCACTATCATAGCCCGCTTCACATCGTGGCTGATTATGGTGGCCGGTGAGGCTGCCAGACGGCTGATAAGCCCGAAAAACTCTTTGCGTGTGGCTTTATCCGTGTTTTCGGCGGGCACGACAGCGTAGAAGGCCTTGCCCTCCGCCGGAGAGACTGCGATGCCGAGCCATGGGGCGCTCATGGCACTTTCGCCCGGTGCATAGACTGTGATCCCTATGGGTGAAATGTTTGTCAGCGCTTCGTCGACGGCAGTCTGCAATGTCTTGTTGTCAGTGATGCAGGTGTAGTTGTGGGGTGTGGTGGTGAGATTGGAGGCTGATTGCTCGGCGGGCTCGTCGAACAGTGATCCTACAAAACCGTCGGCAGCAGGTTCGGCGGGGTGTGGGGCAGCGAGTTGTCCGGCGCTCTCCATGCGTTTGATGAATGTGCGGAATTCGAGCTTGCGGTATATTTCGGCAAGAGTCTGATAGTCGGGTTCGGAGCGTGTCATGGCCTGCGGGGTGATATCCTCGGGCAGTGGCACGTCGGTCTTTATCGTTGCGAGAAACTTCGAGAATTCGATCTGTTCCTTGTTATCCTCCACTCGCTTGCGGGTGGCTCCGGTCAGTTGCCCGCTGTTGGCTATCAGATTTTCCACGGATCCATAGGCTTGTATGAGCTTTGCGGCAGTCTTTTCTCCTATGCCGGGGCATCCCGGGATGTTGTCGGATGTATCTCCTTCGAGCGCAAGCAGATCGATGACCTGCGACGGGCGTTCTATGCCATAGCGCGCGCACACCTCTTCGGGTCCTCTGATCTCGAATCCTTCGCCCCGCAATGACGGACGATACATCTTCACGTGATCGGTGACCAGCTGGCCGTAGTCCTTGTCGGGCGTCATCATGTATGTATCGAAGCCTTCACGCTCGGCAATGGCGCTGAGTGTGCCGATGACGTCGTCAGCCTCGTAGCCCGGCACTTCCACGACCGGTATGTGCATCGCCTGCAGTATCTCTTTGATCCAAGGTACTGAAAGAGTTATGTCTTCTGGCTGTTTCTCGCGCTGGGCCTTGTAGTCTTCGTATGCCTCATGGCGGAATGTCGGTCCGGCCGGATCGAAGCACACGGCTATATGTGTGGGCTGCTCCTTGTTAAGCACCTCGTTGAGTGTGTTCACGAATCCGAATATGGCGGATGTGTTGAACCCTTTGGATGTGATACGCGGAGAGCGTATCATAGCATAGTAGGCACGGTATATGAGCGCGTAGGCGTCGAGCAGGAATAGTCGTTGGTGCATCATGATCCCAATTTTTCCGCTAAGTTATGAATAATATCCCGAACGGCAAAAGGGCGTCGTGCCGACTTCTCCGGCATTGCGCCGGTATAGGCATATCGCAGGGAGTATGGGTGCGGTCGGATTCTTGACAAAAAGATGACGGCGCATGTGTGTTTTTCGGAAAATTAACTATCTTTGTGGCGGGAAGGGTCGTATATGATTCTAAAGCATTGCTGATTCTTCCCGGCAAACCATTTATTTTCACATCGATGAACTATAGTTTCTTGGACTTTCTTGGGCTGCTCGGAGCTGTCGGGCTTTTCCTCTATGGCATGAAAGTGATGAGTGAGGGTCTGCAGAAGGCTGCCGGCGATCGCTTGCGCAATATACTTTCGGCCATGACCCGCAATCGCTTCACCGGCACTCTGACAGGCTTCGCCATAACGGCGCTTATCCAGAGTTCATCAGCCAGCACTGTTATGGTGGTGAGCTTCGTGAATGCCGGCTTGATGTCGCTGTCGCAGTCAATGGCTGTCATTATGGGCGCCAACGTGGGCACCACGTTTACCGCCTGGGTGATAGCCTTGTTTGGCTTTAAGGTAAATATTTCGGCTTTTGTCTTGCCGATGATCGGCCTGTCTATTCCGTTGCTTTTTACCAAAAAGAGCCGCAACAAGTCGATAGGCGAATTCCTTATAGGCTTTGCTTTCCTCTTTATGGGACTTGACCTGATAAGTCAGTACGTCCCTGACCTGCAGAGCAATCCGGAGATGTTTGCATTCCTGCAGCGATATGCGTCGATGGGTTATCTGTCCGTGCTGATATTCCTGGCCGTGGGCATCGTGCTGACGATGGTCATACAATCGTCGGCCGCCACTTTTGCCATAACGCTGATCATGTGTTCAAAGGGTTGGATCGATTTCAATCTGTCGTGTGCGCTTGTGCTCGGCAGCAATATAGGCACTACGATCACCCCCATACTGGCCTCGATGAGCGGCAATGTCGCCGCAAAGCGTACGGCGATGGGTCATCTGCTGTTCAATCTTCTCGGCACGGTGTGGGTGCTGGCGCTGTACTTCCCGTTTGTGCATTTTAACGCATGGCTGACGGAAACTCTCGGTCAGGGCGATCCTGCAGCTTTGCAGGGCTTTGTCAACCATATCGAAGCTACGGATCCGGAGGTGTACAATCATCTGTTTGACGGCTCGCTGCCCGACAGTCATCCTGTCGTGGCCCAGGTGGGCAAGATGCAGATGAGTGTATCAATAGGTCTGTCGATATTCCATACGGTGTTTAATCTGATCAACCTGTCGGTGATGATCTGGATGACAAATCTGTATGTGAAGATCGTCATGCGGCTTGTGCCGACCAAACACAAGGAGGACGAGGAATTCCAGCTCAAATTCATATCCGGCGGTCTGCTCAATGCGGCTGAGCTTAATATAGCCCAGGCCGAGAAGGAGATAGCAGTGTTTGCCGAGCGCGTGCAGCGCATGATCGGGATGGCACAGACCCTTGTCCACACTAAGGAGGGCACAGAGGAGTTCAACAATTCTTTTTCACGTCTTGAGAAATACGAGGATATTTCCGACCGGATGGAGATAGAGATCGCGCACTACCTCAACCGTTGCTCCGAGGGACGTCTGTCAAACGAGGGCAAGCTGAAGATCGCCGCCATGCTCCGTATCGTCAGCGAGATAGAGAGTATAGCCGACTGCTGTCTGGGTGCCGGAAAGATACTTATACGCAAGCATCAGAGCCATATAAACTTCAATGGCGAGATCTACAGTAATCTCGATACGATGTTTAGCTACGTCGAGAGTGCGATGAGCAATATGGTGTCGTTGCTTTCCGACATGGACAATGCCCGCGAGCAGGAGATCATCACAGGCTATAACCGCGAGCGCGAGATCAACAACTTCCGCAACCAGTTGCGAACGTCAAATATCGAGAATATCAACGAGCGCCACTACGAATATCAGGCAGGTATCTATTACATGGATCTTGTGGCAAACCTCGAGAAGACTGGCGACTATATTATCAATGTGGTCGACGCGGTGCGTGAGCAGATGAGGAGCAAAGCGGTATGATCGGCAGTGGATTAAAAAACGGTTACAAGACGGCTACAATTTCGTTGTCTGCTGAGGCGGTAGTGTTTTATTGTCTATCTTCGTTTTTTGTTTCCGGCCGGAAGTTGCCTGTAATGCACAGTCCGGACACGCAAATTATCTGCCAATAATGACATTCATATATGACTTCCAAACATCAAAATATGTCTGACCGCATTCTGATAGTAGACTCCGATTGCCTTGCCTGTGAACTGCTGCAGTTCAAGTTTGAGGACGAAGGATTCAAGGTAGATGTGGAGCATGACTGCCATACAGCCATGCAGCGTCCGCTTGCCGACTACAATCTGCTGCTGGTGGATATGATGGAGTCGGATTTCGACGGTATCAGATTCACACGGATGGTGAGAGATAACTCCGAAACGGCCAATCTGCCTATCATTCTGCTGACAGCCAAGGCATCGGAGGATAATATTGTGAACGGACTCGATGCCGGCGCCGACGACTTTATCCAGAAACCATTCTCAACGCGTGAACTGGTGGCACGCATCCGCTCTGTGTTGCGCCGGCGGCGCGTCATGTCGGCCCGTCGCATGAGCAATATAATGCGCTATCGAGGTCTGAGCGTGGATTTCGGCACCGGCATAGTGACCATCGACGGCGCTCCGCTGATGCTGACCCGAACGGAATACCTGATACTGGCTATGTTTCTGCGCCACCGCAACCAGTTTTTCGAGCGGTCGGAGATCCAGCATGAGGCTTGGGAGGAGGATGGCATATCGGAGCGTGCGGTGGATACCAACATATCGCGTCTGCGCAAAAAACTGGGCGAATATGGGCGTAACATAATAAATCGTCAAGGCTTTGGCTACGGGTTTATTGAATGAGCCGCTTCCGGCCTGCTATGGAGCCGGCCGTCGTGAGGCAGGATGTGATGAGGCTGGACGAGGCTGTCTGGCTGGTCCGGTGGTGGCTGCCGCCGTAATATTGCCCGATGACTTCCGGCATCCGTTGCTTAATGACTCGAAGAAACTCACCGAACGTCAGCGCGACAAGCTGCGTCCGGTCATAGAACGCGAAGCTGTCGCATGGGCGGTGGCGGAGGTCGACAACGAGGAGATCGACTCGATCAACATACTGCGCGCATCGATTCTGGCCATGCATCGCGCGCTCGACAAGCTGCCGGTGGAACCGGGTGCTGTGATAGTGGACGGTAACCGTTTTGCCCGATGGCGCGACAAGGAGTGCCTCACTTTTGTCAAGGGCGACGGACGCTATGCCAATATCGCCGCAGCCTCGATACTGGCCAAGACCCGCCGCGACGAGATCATGCGCGAACTGCATGAGCGATTTCCGTTCTACGGATGGGATGTCAACAAGGGATATCCCACCGCCGCACACCGTGCGGCCATAGCCTTGCACGGCCCGTCGCCGTTGCATCGTATGACGTTCAGGCTTCTGCCTGACATTCAACTGACTCTTCCGATATGACACTACGTACGTTATATGTCTGTTTATGTGTGTTGTTGACATGTATGCCGACGATGGCCGGAGGCGAAGGCGACAACACTGTCGTGCTCGGGGCTGAACGCACCGAGCAATATGCTCCGATGCTGCGTGGCAAACGTGTGGCTCTATTCAGCAATCATACCGGAATAGTGTCTGACGGCCGCCATACACTCGATGTGATGCTTGATGCCGGGATCGATGTCAGGATGCTGTATGCACCGGAGCATGGCTTCAGAGGCACTGCCGATGCCGGCGCCAAGGTGAGCGATGCCACTGATGAACGCACCGGTCTGCCTGTACGCTCGCTTTATGGGGCGGGGAAGCAGAAGGCGCTTTCTCCGGCGGCGCTGAAGGATATAGACGTTATAGTGTGTGATATTCAGGATGTAGGACTTAGATATTACACCTACTATATCACCATGGCCGAACTTATGGAAGCGGCTGCGGCCAATGGCAAGGAGTTCGTGGTGTTTGACCGGCCCAACCCCAACGGTATGACTGTCGACGGACCTTCGCTCGATCCGTCGTTGCGCTCGGGAGTCGGACGGTTTCCAATGCCGGTCATGCACGGGCTTACGCTCGGCGAGATGGCTCGCATGGCCGTCGGTGAAGGATGGCTCAAGGGGGGCGCCAAGCCGCGCCTGACGGTGATCCCGTGTCTGGGTTACACCCACTCCACCCGCTATCGTCTGCCAGTGGCGCCGTCACCCAACCTCAAGGATATGAAAGCGGTATATCTCTATGGATCCACATGCTATTTCGAAGGGACACCGGTCAGTCTTGGGCGCGGCACCGAAATGCCCTTTACAATATATGGTCATCCTGATATGAAAGGCCCGTTCAGCTTCACTCCGCGCAGCATGAAGGGTGCCGTTAACCCGCCGCTGAAAGGGCGTCTGTGTCATGGCCGTGACCTGCGGTCGCTTTCCGACGATGAAGTAATAGCTGCCGGAGTTGATTTTTCATACGTGATCGACGCATATCGCGCGCTTTCGATCGGAGAGAAATTCTTTACCCGGATGTTTGATCTGCTTGCCGGAAACGTGGAGATACGGCGTATGATCATTGACGGCGACACTCCGGAGCAGATACGCCAGTCGTGGGCCGACGATGTGGAGGACTTCCGTGAGCGTCGTGCCCCATATCTGTTGTATCCCGAATGAGGCCGGGCCGTTGATGGCCGCGGTGGTCAGATCTTCTGTCGATGGTTGAAATAGAAGTCGAGCACCTGTCGTGCGGCAGCGAACGATGTCTGGCGGTTGGCCAGCACAAGGTGTTCGCCCTCGGCAAGGTGGCGTTTGATCTCCGGATCGTTGTAGAAGCTTGAGCGCAACTGTTCGTTGATGGTTTCGTACATCCAGTAGCGGCTCTGTTCGGCGCGGCGGCGTTCGAAATATCCGTTGGCGTCGACAAACGCGAAGTAGCGGTCGATCATGTCCCAGATTTCCGGTATGCCAAGCTCGAAATATCCGGAGTAGGTGAGTACTTCCGGATCCCATCCCGATGCGGCTTTTGGGAAGAGGCGGAGCGCCGATCTGAACTGCGCTTGCGCCAGGCGTGCGCGTTCGAGATTGTCACCGTCGGCTTTGTTTATTACTATTCCATCGGCCATTTCCATGATGCCGCGCTTTATGCCCTGCAGCTCGTCGCCTGTGCCGGCGAGCTGTATCAGCAGGAAGAAGTCGACCATCGAGTGAACGGCGGTTTCGCTCTGTCCTACTCCTACGGTTTCAACGAATATGTTGTTATAGCCGGCGGCCTCGCAGAGCACTATCGTTTCGCGGGTCTTGCGTGCCACTCCTCCGAGCGATCCGGCCGAGGGGCTGGGGCGGATGAATGCCGACGGATGCAGCGCAAGCCGTTCCATGCGTGTTTTGTCGCCGAGGATGCTGCCTCTGGTGCGTTCGCTCGACGGATCTATGGCAAGTACGGCAAGTTTGCCGCCGTTTTTGAGCACATGTAGTCCGAATGAGTCGATCGATGTTGATTTTCCGGCTCCCGGCACTCCCGTGATCCCTATGCGTCGTGAGTGTCCGGAGTGTGGTAGACATTTTTCTATCACCTCCTGTGCGATAGCGTTATGATCGGATGCGAGGCTTTCGACGAGCGTCACCGCGCGTGAAAGCATCGTTATATCGCCCTTGAGTATTCCTTCCACCATTTCGGCGGCCGAGGGCAGAGGCTTGCGTTTGCGCCGCTGCATGTAGGGATTGACTGACGGTGGAGCGGCAACTCCCGGATTTACGGTCAGTCCGTTGTAGCGAGGGTCGTTTTCGGGGTGTTCCATGATGTGGAAGATTTGTGGAAATGGGTGTTGTTGTGATATCAGGGGGTGGCGGTGGGCTCGCCGACCACTCTTACTGTCTGCGACGGCGCCGACGGTGCGTTGGTGATCAGTGTGATCCGTGCGTTCAGCAGTTCGCCGTCAGCAATGAGTGCAGGATCTGCTGTCACTTTTACCGTAGCCTCTTTCCCAGACTTTATGGTTGTGGACGATATTGTGGCCGTCACAGCTTTGTCGGGTGTGTGGAGGCGTCGCACTATCAGTGGGCTTTGTCCCGTGTTGGTGATGGTAAATGTCATGTGGAGCGGTTGGGCTGTGCGTCCGAACCGGCCGAAGTCGAGCGTGGTGCGGCTCAGTGTGGCCTGAGGCGCTTTGTTCCGATCCTCGTCCTTCATAGTAGAGAAATCCTCTTTGACGATGGCTACGG
>NZ_PUED01000088.1 GCF_003024925.1 Paramuribaculum intestinale | reverse complement strand
AACTAATACGGGTTTCTGATTCCGACATACAGATATAGCCATTGTGTTCCAATATGTCTTTTAAACTCTGCCATTCAATGTCAGGAGAAATCTCTACAAGAATATCCACTATCGGCTTGGCCTGAATGTCAGGAATAGCAGTACTGCCGATATGGCTAATGATTGGGTGATATTTTACAAGAAGTGATGACAGCAACCGCATTTCTTCCTCTGCCCAAACTGACCATTGCGGATTATGCGCAGTCAGAACTATCGGAAACAAATCCCATAGTTCTTCCAACGTCATATCTTGTAACCGTTTATCTTGCATGATATGTATGACTATTGTTGCTGAGTGAGTCGTAATTGCAATTACTCTATATTTATCAGTTTATACATCAAGGCAATATCCTCTGATGCCATCTGAAATTTCGATTTTTCAATGAGAAGGTTTTGTCCTGTCATTATATAAGAAGGCAGGATGCGCCATCCTTTATAGAAAATCTCAGTGTTGCGCAATTTGTAAGTAGATATACTTGGAACGGCATTTTTCTTGGTTGCCTTTTTGCTTATCATATTAAAGGCTTTTTTCGCCACATCACCCATCAGCATGACAACCTGAAGATTGGGAAACAGCTCAAGCTCATTTTCAAGATACGGCAGACTTTCTTCGATACTATCCTTTGAAACAACATATTCCGATTTAGGCGTCTTGACGGCATTGGTAATGTAGATGTTGAGGTTCAATATATCCTGAATACCACTTACCTCTATCCCCGCCTTTCGGAACAGCGGGATTGTAGTCGACATATATGCGGAGTCAGACTTTCCATAGAAATCATCGTCAGAATCAACCGGGACAACTTCGTTTATCAAGATAGCCCGTATCTTTTCCGGCTCAATATTTACGTCATTAAGCCGCAGAAATTCTGTATCACCACAGAGTTGTTGCAGTTGCGATTTTATATTCATGATGGTATCTCGTATGACTTAATCTCGCGAATTATAGCATCTGCACATCTCTCCATTTCAATGCAGTTCCACGTTTCACCAAGACATGGGTAGCTCTCAGTGTCCTGCCGTGAGACACGATGAAATCCCGCCACTTCATAGCAATGGATGGCTGCGGGGTTATTTTCAAAGACACCAAGCGACACTTTTGTGGCTCCAAGCGTTTCAAAAGCATATTTTGCCGCCATTGAGACAAGAGTTTTCCCTAAACCGCGACCACGCTTTGAATCATCTACAATGACAAATCCCAGTCGCTGTTCTGTCGTATCGTCTGCCGAAGTTCGCAATGTGATGTAACCGACAACCTCATCGACATCCGTCATTGTCAGGGCACGCGAGCGTTGGCCGTCAATATACTGCTCGTGATATGAATTCATATCTTCGGGCGTTACGGGATAATGCTCATACCTGTCGGCGCACCATTGGCGCATAAGGTATTCGCTTTTCAACCATGATGTGATTATCACAGCATCAGCAAGCTGATATGGGCGTAATGTGAGGTTCATGGTTGTAGTCACGTTTTATCTCGCCGATTGGTTTGCCTCCGATGCCATCATCGCTTTAGCGCTTTGCATTGCAAAGAACTTTTCGTCGGGCAGTTCTTTGATGGTAACGGTGAAGAACTGCTCCGGGATATGGGTTATCTCGGAGGCCGTGGCAGTCAGACGCTCAATCAACTGTTTCTTCTGTTCAGCGGTCAGTTTGCCGCTCTCTATTGATATGTAAGGCATAAGTTATTTCTTGTCGATATATTTTCGGAAAGATGTTTTCATTTCTTCTAAATCCGGATTTGTAAGAACCGGCAACAGAGCATCAATCTCTTCAATCGGTTTGTCCCACCATTTCAGTCGTTCAAGCAGTTCGATAGTCTCGTCGTCAAACCTCTTGCGAACGACGCGAGCCGAATTTCCTACTGCTACACAATATGGCGGAATGTTAGACGCTACCGTGGAATTTGTACCGATTATCGCACCGTCGCCAATGTGGACTCCGGGCATTACGGTTACATTCTGACCGATCCAGACATCATTGCCGATTACGGTGTCGCCCTTCAACGGAAGTTCATCCTTGACCGGTGCTATAATGCCGCCCCAGTCACCGCCCATAATATAAAAGGGATATGCTGTGGCACAGTCCATGCGGTGATTGGCACCATTCATTATGAAATTCACACCTTTGGCTATAGCACAGAAGTTGCCGATAATCAGCTTGTCTCCGATAAATTCATAGAAGTGAGTGACATGCTCCTCAAACTTGTCAGCTCCATCGACATTATCGTAATAGGTATAGTCGCCCACAATTATTCTCGGATTCTTCACAACATTTTTAATGTAGCAACGACTCGGAATTGCAGGATTGGGGAAAGCTGCGTTCTTGTCGGGAAAGCGTTTCATAATCACATCATTTTGTAATCTCCTTTTGTCATCAGATAAAAATGCTCGGTACGCTTATCTCCAAGAGGTGAAACAACGTCATGGTTAGTATGATGAAATTTGAATCCACATTTCTCGCAGACACGCTTGGACTTACCGTTGCCTTCGTAATAACCACACCATACAGAGACAAGACCCAACTCGTTGAAGCATCTTGAAAGTAATGCTTTTACGGCTTCGGGGATAAGACCTTGTCCCCAATAAGGTTTGCCAATCCAATAGCCAATCTCTGCCTCATTCGGTTGCATATCGGCAGTGTGAAGACTGTTTGAAAACATGATGCCGCAACAGCCTATCGGCTCATTTGTTTCTTTCAATACCACGGCATATGTTTCCGGCGCGGCAAAGACTGTACGTATAATTTCAAGACTGTTCTCCACACTGGTATGTGGCGGCCACCCGGCAATGGGACCAATATCGGGATCGCTTGCATATCTGAACAACGCTTCTGCATCAGTTCCTTGCCAAGGGCGCAGAATAAGCCTGTCAGTTTCAATCATAACAAAAATGTTTTCAATTCTTCGAAAGCGAACATCGTAGGAGTGAACTCAACAATCTGGTAGTCGGCAATGCCATTGATGTTGAACGGATCTTGCGCGATAATAGAATCAACTGCCGCACGTCTTTCAGCCTTTATCATTATCACACCGCCAATGCGTGGAGTCTGCGGTCCTGAGGCAATAAAATCGCCTGCGGCATAGTGCTCGGCAAGATAGTCACGATGCGCCTGTAGAAAATGGTCAACCTCTTCAAGCGGTTTCTTGTATGTAAGAATTGCGATAAACATGGCTGTTCAATTTTTCCAGCGTTTGAGATGTGGGAAAAACTGACGCATCTGCTCCTTCATCTGTTCAACCGTGAGATTTTGACCTGAGTTCTTGTTTATCTCATCGGTAAACTGAGCGCAGTGGTCAATCATCTGCTCCATTGTCATATCCTGAGTAAACTTGCCGTCCTTGTAGCAGTAGATGCAATAATCCTCATTTGGTGTGCCATCGGCATTCGTGCCGAGTACTTCATTTGTGAGCGGCATTCCGCAGCTCTGACAGAATTTCATTTCCATGTCGTTAGTAATGTTTTTGTCGGTTTTTCATTATCTGTTCAAAATTCTCGCGTCCCCAGTTGAGCAAAGCCTCGACATGAGGCAGAAGCGTTCTGCCGAACTCCGTCACCGAATATTCCGTGCGGGGAGGAACATCAGGGAACAGTTCGCGACGGATTATGCCGTCGGTGGTCAGTTGACGAAGCACCTGAGACAGCACCTTTTCAGATACCGACGGGATGTTGCGGTACAGCTCGTTGAAGCGCATCGGTTCGTTCTCGGAAATCTTCACGAGAACCACCAGTGCCCACTTGTTGCCGAGCCATTCGAGCATCGGGGCTGCCTTGCAATATTCATAGTCAAGTTTTTTAGCCATAACCGGAGTCGCAAAAAGACTGATTACGAGCAATACAAACTTTTCAGTAAGGGTCAAACCCTTAGGTAAGTCATTGCTTCCACGCTGATAATCATCTAATTTTGCACCACGAAATTACAAAAAATAATCGAGATATGATATATCCGCAACTACATTTCACCGGGCAGGTATGGCGACCGCCATACGAGGCCAATTCGCAGCTACTTCAGATTACATCCGGCTGCACATGGCACAAGTGCAAATTCTGTAGTCTTTACCACGGCACTCCGTTCCGTATGTCGCCTCTCTCGGAGGTAGAGGAAGACCTGAAAGTCATCCGCCAGTGGCAGCCAGGCGCACGGCGAGTCTATCTCACCGGTGCAAACCCTTTCGCGTTGAGTTACAATAAGCTGATGGATGTGGCACTTCTGCTGAGGAAATATCTCCCTCACTTGGTATCGTTCGGGATGTTCGCCCGTGTGACAGACATCGCGCCAAAATCGTTGGAAGAACTGAAAAACCTCCGGCACATGAAACTCGACAGCATCAACATTGGTATTGAGACGGCTCACGACGAGACCCTCGATAGAATGAACAAAGGTTATCACGCATCTGACATTCTTGCGCAGTTGTCGAAACTCGACGAGGCGGGAATACGCTACAACGTGTTTTATCTTAACGGACTCGGAGGAAGAGGTAAAGGAGTTGAAAGTGCCGTGGCAACAGCCGACATTCTTAATCAGCTCCATCCCTGCATCATTAACATCGTATCATTGACCATATTCCCGGAATCACAACTGTATCAGGAGGTCATAAACGGAACTTATGTGGAAGAGCCGGAAATCGAAAGGCTTATGGAGATGCGGACACTTATTGACCGACTGAATATCAGGGTCAATCTGCTTGGTCATCACGTTTCCAATACGGTGCCGATAACCGGAGCATTGCCCGACGACAAAGCCGCGATACTCCGTGAATTTGACAAAGCGATAGCCGAGTTCCCTGAAAAGGGACTCAAAGCCTATCGCAACAGGATATGGCATCTGTGAAGATTACTTATCCATTTCAGGTCTGTCCCGACAAGGACAGGCCTTTTTTATGCCATAATGTCATTGAGAATTCATAACTTTGCATTCTAAAACTCAACATATTCAAAGCAGTACAGAAAATGACTAAAGCAGAAATAGCGACTGAAATATATTCGCGCATGAGCCGAGAGCGCATGTCGGCAAAGCCGGTGCGCGGTGCGGAGCACTCGGACTCATCGCAAATCGCAAAGACAACCGGCATCGACAAGGCGGCTGTCGTTACCGTTATCGAACAGTTTATGACAGTTGTTAAGGCTAGCCTCGCACACGGAGAAAACGTTTATCTCCGCGGCTTCGGTTCTTTTATCATCAAGACCCGTGCCGAGAAGACTGCGCGCAACATCAGCAAGAACACCACACTCGTTATCCCGGCTCACAATATTCCGGCTTTCAAACCGGCAAAAGTATTCAATAACGAGGTTTCCGGACTGAAATAATTTATGAATCGAATAGAACGGGAGAAACTGGTGGTCAGACAGATGATTGCCATCTATTGCCAAAAGCATCATGCTCACAATGATAAAATTCTATGTGATGACTGCCTTGACCTCTTGAACTATGCTTATAAGCGTCTTGACCATTGCCCCAAAGGTGACGGCAAGTCAAGTTGCCGTAAATGCGAGATTCACTGTTATTCCCCGGCTTATCGTGATAAAATCCGGGCAGTGATGAAATATGTCGGCCCACGAATGATATTCATACATCCGTGGTCTGCCATACGCCACTTGATCACATAATTTTGTTGATTATCTATGGAATAAGAATTTGAAGACTATGGTGAAAATCCCGTTCATTATATGATGATCGATTGCGACTACCACATCAACACCGGCGATCTCCCCGAATTATTCGATGAATCATCGGTTGACGAGTTCTTTGCTGAAGGCAAAGCGCTTCGCGATAACATCGCCAACCTTAATGACTGGGATTGATTATGTGTCCGACAGCAGAATATCCGTTCAGTATAACAGACTTGCATACAACTCCGTTAGGTGTTGAACGTATCAGGAGAAATCTCAACTTGCCGGAATCTCTGGATATTGTAGATTTTTGCAGATGTTTCATTCTTGAAGATTTTGCCACATTTGAGCGTAAAGGAAAGAACTGGTATGTTACCGCAGGTCATGTAAGGATTACAGTCAACGCAAACAGCAATACCATTATAACCGCCCATAAAATAAATGATTAGACTCCGGTGTGTTGTCGAGTATAAAGGTGGTATCACCGAGTGGAAAGAAGTTGGTCTGCCGGTTGTGTCAGAGCAGGAGAATTAACTTCCGCTTGTCTGAATAGTCTAAAAAAGAAAACTGCAATGAGAAAGATACTTTTTATATTAGCTATGGTCGTAAGTCTGTCGGCTTCAGTCGCATCAGCTCAGCGACGGTGCGACAGCCATCACGAAGACAGACCCGGTTATGAGCATAGAGGCCGACATCATCGTTCGCCATACTTCGTCAGCGAAAACAAGGTCTTTTTTGACGGCAGAGAAATCAAGGGCGCTTCGGCTTCGAGTTTCTCCATACTGCGCGACGGTTATGCCAAGGATACATGGAGTGTCTATTATTGTGGTACAAAAATGGACGGGGCGTCAAGCAACTCATTCAAGGTATTGGGCTTTGGCTACGCCAAGGACATATGGAATGTATATTTCGACGGCAAGAAAATCAACGGTGCCTCCCCTGAGAGTTTCAAGGTGCTTCGTAACGGTTACGCCAAAGATACTTGGAGCGTGTATTTCGACGCAGTTAAGATTGAAGGGGCTTCCCCTGAGGGTTTCAAGGTGCTTCGTGACGGCTATGCCAAGGATACTTGGAATACTTACTATTTTGGAAGAAAAATTGACTGAATATGAAAGGAACGACAATCAAACAGCGGGTGGAACTCAGCTCTTATTGCTGGATTATAACATCTCTGACAACCGCTTTTATCTGCGGCATGTTCATTTGCTGCTTAAAAATAGCTGATAATGATATTGCAGTATGGTTATGGGGAGTTGCTGTCGCGGTCTTGTTCCTGTCAGCTTTATGCTATATGCCATTATCCATTTCGTTGGATAATGAAAGCCTGAACATCAACAGGTCCTTGAAAATCAAATCAATTCCATTGACAGAGATTGCGAATGTCAAGCTGTGCGCTCCGACTATGGGCGCAAAACGAATCTGCGGCAGCGGCGGATGGTTCGGATGGTATGGCTGGTTCTCGGAGAAAGACCTTGGCAAGTATTTCGCCTATTACGGCAAAGCCTCCGACTGCTTCCTCGTAACGCTTAAAAACGGCAAGAAATATATGCTCGGCTGCAAGGATACTCCCAAAATGGTCAATGAAATAAACGAAAAAATAAATCAATGACAAGAAAATCAATTCTGTCGGTAGCCACGGCACTGACAATACTCACCGCCTCTTGCGGAGGCAACAAGGGAAATAAAGAGGCTGCCGACAATCAGCAGAAAGAGACCGTAGCGAATGTGGACGTGCATGGTCAGTGGTATCTGGATAGCATCGTATTCAGTGATTCCGACTATGTTCGCGTGCGTCCCGACGAACGGCTTTCAAGCATACACCAGTATGTCGTATTTGAAGACAGCACATATTTTATTCGTACAAACTGCAACTCAATTTCCGGTACATATACCATCAAGGGGGATTCAATCACCCTTGGCGACGGAGCTATGACAGAAATGGCCTGCGACGACATGGCAGTCGAGGAGGCTCTCCGCAGGATTCTCCCGAATATCGCCACGGTCTATATCCAGAACGATTCCATCGCCCGGCTTGACAGCCGCAATCCGTCGGAATACATCGTGCTTCGCAAGCCCCGATAGAGATAAAAAGAAAAAACTGAAAACTTATGGAAGAAAATAAACTGACCCCCTTCACAGATGCTCCAGACACGGCAGTAATAACATGTTGCCATGTGACAGACGATGGCGCACCAGTGCTTTACGTTTCGCATGACGAGGATGACGGTATGTGGCAATTTCTTTGTGGCGGAGAGCATTCGGAAGATGAAGCAAGAATTGTCTCTCTGAGATATATTTATGAACTTGACCATTCGGTCGGTCTGCTGAAAGACATGCCTTGCGGCAGTTATGCGGAAAGGGAATATCCGGCAGAGGAGTGGATTGTGAACGGTTAAGCAAGTAAATGTGACAAAGACAATCTATCGTTCTAAAATCGACTGGTGGGTCTGGCTTGTGACAGTAGGTTTTCTCGCTGTTATATGGCTATCGGCTATTGGCATGTCATGGTGGTATGTCGTTTTTGTTTGCGAAGGTATAACTTTGCTCTATGCTTGGCTTATGTTCGGATGCTGGTATGAGATAGACGGTGAAGACATCGTGATTTATCAGTTCTTCAGACCTACACGTCTGCCAATATCCAAAATCAAGGACGTTAAGAAAACCTCCGGTTATCTCGCTACAGCCGGCATGTCACACCTTCGAGTCTCGATAAGTTTAACAGACCGCTCGGTGTTGAAAAGCTATGCTCCGATTGAAATCTCTCCGAAAGACCGTGATGGATTCATGACACAGCTTAAATGTCTTTCTCAGATTAGACCTTAGACCAACAAATAAATAACAACACCCAATCTTACATTTCGGAGTGTAAAATTGGGTGTTAATCTTGCAAAACACTGATAATCAGTGTTAATTGTGGAGATGGAGGGACTTGTTCCTTACGCTCCAAATGCAGTTATATCAATGATTTAGATAGTCATCAATAATCAAGGGTAACGAGATGGTAACGAAAATTTTGCCAGTCTCGCCGGCTCTCTTGCCGATGCTTTAACGAGGTGTTCCAATAATGCAAAGTTAATTGTTTTTCAAGTGAAAAACAAGGCCAAGGGTTCATTTTAACGATTCTTATGCCGAGTGTTAAACATCAGTCAATCCCCAAAATTAGTCTGAGCTTATTGGCTTCGGCCTGAAGTTTGCGAGGATTGGTTGTTTTCAGTTTTTGCAAGTTCTGAATTTTCCATTTTACCGATGGAAAATCAAAGAACATCGAATACGGACTTTCCTCTCGGTTGACCGTCAGTTCCTCAAAGCCGACAAGGAATCTCTTGTCCGCCTCGGTCATAATGTCGCTGACTCCTTTTATGAGGTTATTCCTTGTCATCTCAAATTCCTCATAACTAAAAGGAATATCGCTCATCCCTACAAACTGGTTCTCCATTGCCTCCCTTTGGTCTATAAAATTTGGGGAGAAGGATTCATGAATCGGTCTGTCACTACCAAGGAGACAGAATATGATACCATCCTTGACTGCTGACAGGGGAACATCCATATGCCTCACATCAAATAAATCCCGTGGATGCTGTCGTGAAAGAGCGGCAGAGATTTTGCCGCCATATAGTTGTGGCAGCGACACAATACGTGCATCCACTTCCATGCCGAACAGACTCTGAGCCTTTTCGCATAAAGAATATAATCTGGCTTCACCGCACACCAGACCTCTCTTAGTCTGATTGACCTCAATCTTTACCTGACAGCCATGTCTTTCACAGGTTATTTTGCAAATATCAAGACGAGGTATGATTCTGATATAACGAAAACTCCGCCGGACTCTGTCGGCAATCCTCATCAATGCCTCATTGATATGGTTCAGACTGCTTGTTCTATCCTCCAGCGGGATGTATGTCACATCAATATCGACCGAGAGTCGATTCAGATTTTTCACAAATAGATTTATCGCAGTTCCGCCATGAACGGCAAAGCACTCCTCGTCCGTGACAAACGGCAATATTCTTAGTAAAAGCTCCACCTTCTTTCGATACACATCATTCATAATCGGAAAGTTCTTTAGGTATTACAATATCATATTTGGCATTCTTCACGCCTCTCTTTGAATAGCTTCTCGTGCCTGAGCCAAGAGAAATCTTCGACAAGTCAAGTTTCGTGAACCACCGGTGACCCGCTTTCTCAGCCATATAGAGAAATATTCTCTTTACTTTAACGGATGTGCAGTTCTCCAACAGTTGTTGAACCAAACCGGATCTCAGAGAAGTGAGCATCTCCATCATATAGTAGGTATCCATCAGATTATATTGGGTAGGCGACAGCAGCAGACACTCCATTATTGCTCTCTCAGGTGCGGACACTGTTAATTGTCGACCGTTATAATCCATCTGTTCGATACCTGTGTCTCCGAAAATTTTGGTGGATACCTCAACTATTCGCATATCCAGTTCTACGGATTTAAGCCAATTCGGAAGCCGTGGCCTTATCGGGGAGAATATTACGGCAGAAGGTTTTCCCATAGCGACATAATGGGAGAATCCTTTTAATTCCAAAGCCGAAGCGGCTCCGACATGATACGATAGAGAGCCTTGACATTGATAGGATGCGAGTATTCCGTAAACAGTCGGGCTATCGCCGACAAAGGTATATACCCCTGTTGCGATACGTTGAAGCCATCCCGATTCGGTGTAATCGGAAATTTCGCTTCTGCTTAATCCTGATTTCTCAAGCCACGATGTAAGCAGTATTCCATCGTAAGGAGTTTGTTGGCGTATGTTATTTATCTTAGTTCCCATTTTGGAAAGATTAACCTTGCAAATTTAGCACTAAAATAAATTCAAGCCAAATATTTTTCAAAAAAATCTCTTAAGCAACGTCTTACATAACGCAGATCGACAATGTGCGCGACAAGAGAGGGAGCGGTCTTCATTGTTGGCGGCGGGATGCCGTCAAAGGGTGACGGTGGACAAGCCACTGACACCCTTTAACCGCATCGGCCTATGGCAACGGCGGAACACCGATAACTGGCAACGCCTCCGAGGTAAGCATCGGTTACGCTGCCTTTCCTCTGAGACTCTCTGCCGTTCATCCGTGTTCTTTTTCGCCGTTGTTGAACAAGGAATTTTACGACCGCTCCCTCACTTGCCACTTAGAGAACGACACTCGGCATAGACTGTAAAGTACAGTCTTCCTGCGTCGGCTGTCCATCACAGACTATGCTGGTCGTGTCGCTCAGTTCCATTTCTATGCAGATTATTTTTGGAAAGCTACTTTCAATAAGATTTCCGAGAGATTATGTAGCCGTATGTTTTCACCATGCTGGAGTCGTGGCTCCTGTTATTGTCTAATCAACAACGATTGTCAACTTGCTTGCCAGTGGGGAACGTGCGGTGCCGGGGATATTCTTTTGCTTTTTGACTGAAAAATCTCCAGACCTCCCGTTGGTCGGCTCGTATTTTTCCGTCAAAGGCGAACATCCCCTCTGTTCACCACACGCCTTTGAGGTGTCAAGCAAGCGAAAACCGATGGTGATATACAAATAAAAAAAAGTCGCAACGATGAAAACAAACAGCCACATAAAAAGTCAAAGCGAAG
>NZ_PUED01000087.1 GCF_003024925.1 Paramuribaculum intestinale | reverse complement strand
TATTCAGGCCGCTCCTGGTAGTTCATCGACACGGCCAGTTCGGTAGTGGCCTTGATGCGCCGCTTGTATTCGCCCGAAAGGAATGGAAACAGGAAACTGGGGAATGTCAGTCCGGCCTCGCCGGCATACTCCGTGTAGCGGTTGTTGATCAGTCCCGACAGATTTCCCGATAGGCTCTCGTAGTTCATGCGGAACTGGGCTGTGAACAGGTTCGAGGCACGGCCTACGTCGCGGTGCTGATACGTTGCGCCTATGCCGAAGCCCAGATCCCCCTCCGAGTTTGTGCCCTCAAGCTCAAGTGTGGCGCCCTGTTTCTTGTTGCGTGTCAGATACACGTAGGCGTCGATCCACTGGCTGCCGTCGACAGGTGCCGATACCGGTTGCATCTCTATGTTGATAGAGCGCAGTATGCCGAGCTGCGCGAGCGACTGATAAGTCATGTCAACGTCGCGCGACGAATAAAGCTGTCCCGGCTCTATGAAGCATTTCTCCTCAAGGGTCGATGGCCTGATATAGCGGTCGCGGCCATACACCACGTGGATGTCACCGCGGCTGACTGTGTCGCGTTGCCACGTACGGTCGGAGTTAGGAGCGTAGTCGGTGATGAACCATACCGACCTCACCCTGTAGGTCAGATGAGGTATTGAGATCGCCTCTTCGCCCGACGGCGCGTTGCCCTCAGTGCTTATGCCTGGCGTCATGGGCGGTCTGATGACCATTGTCAGGTCTACGTCGAGAGAGTTTTCGGCCGTGTCGGCTATGTAGGATATATAGTCTTTGGCGAAGGCATAATATCCGTGGTCGCGCAGACGGCGGGTCACCAGCGAGCGTTCTTCGTCAAGCCTGTCGCGGTCAAACGGTTCGCCGGAGCGGAGTGTCAGCAGAGCCGAGTCGGCGCGGACTATACGGGCTATCGCGGTGTCCGCGATGTCATAGTTCATGCGCGATATCCGGTGGCGCGGGCCGGTGTTGACAAGATAGCTGACATCCATGCGGCGGCGAGCGCTGTCGGGCAGGGTGTCGACTTCTACCGAGGCCTGCATGAATCCGCGGTTGACGAGAGCGAGCCTTAGCTGCCGGCGCGACGCCTCGGTAAGATCGGAATTATAGATCACCGGCGGCTGTCCGAGTCGTCGAAGCCATCGGTTATACCAGTGGGTGGAGTCCTTGCCCGAAAGGCTGTAGGTGGCAAGCTGAAGTTTCAGAAAGCCCAGCACCTTGTGGTTTGGAGTCTGGCGCAGATAGTTGACAAGATCCGAACTGCGCACCATTTCATCGCTTCGTCGGTCACCTGATGTATCAGTAGTCTGTGTGATCACAATTTCAGTATTGTCAAGCAGATACTTCCCTTGTGGCACATGTTTCACCGGACTGCATCCACACGCCAGCCATAGCGTTCCTATCGCTATGGCCGTGCGGGTCTTTATACTGCGAAATCTGATCACTCTCACTCTGTAGCTTATTGGACTGCAAAGTTAGCAAACTCGCCCCACAGCTGCAAGCGCGTTTGTCGCGGCTTCATGCTGTGTCAATGTTAAAAAAAGAGATGTCGGGTCATTTCAGCCCCGACATCCTTTGTGCCTGTGCGCTTCAGAAACGCGGCGGACGTCCGCCATGGCCGCCCGGACCGCCGGGCCCGCCGGGTCCGCGCATATTCCGGTCGGAAGGCATGTTGCCCTTGCCGAAGGTGTTGAATTTGTAGCTTACCGTCAGCATGAAGTAGCGGGTGAGGTCGTTGATCATCGTGTCATCGATATAGTTGGCGGTGATGGTGCGGCTTATGTTGGAGCGCTGGTTGAGAAGGTCGTAGGCCTTCAGAGCCACGGTGAGCGAACGGCTCGGCAGGAACTGATAGGAGATCGAGGCGTTACACATCCACTGTTTCTGGTTGTAGCCTGCGGCATAGCCTGCCGAACCCGAATAGGTCAGATCGGAGTTGAGTATCACTCCTATCGGGGTGGAGTAGTAGGCCGAGAATGTGCCTCCGTAGGTGTGGACGGTCTGGCCGCCGATACCCTGCAGAGAGTTGTGGGTGGTCTGAAGGCGGTATTTGGGGCGAAGTTCAAGCTCCAGGTTGTCAGGACGGAAAGCTATGCCGAAGCTTTCGGCCACCATAAGCGATCCGGAGCGGTTGCGCTGGCCGTTGTTGAAGCCTACATTGCGGTTGTAGTTGACAAACAGGTGGTTGTTGATCTGCCAGAATTTATTGCGCAGAGGTTGGGAGAATATCGACATCACTCTGGCCGACCATACTCCGTTGACGTTTTCGTAGCGGGTGGTCTGGGCGCCGGTTTCCCTGTCGCGGGTGATGTTGCTCACTATCGAATTTTGTGTCAGCGACATATTGGCCATGAGCATGATAGAGCGCTGGCGTTCTGTGTTGAAATCCTGGAAGCGGATATTCATGTTGTGGCTGAACGATGGATCCAGCGCCGGGTTGCCGTATATGATGTTCATCGGGTCCGACATGTCAGGCACCGGCTGCAACTGCGTGAGTGAGGGCTGCGACGAGCGGCCGCGGTAGTGGATATTGAGCGAGCGGGTCTTGCTGAATCTATGGCGGTAGCGCAGGAACGGAGCTACATTGACCATCCACCGCGAGTCGATATCGCGGTCGGAGTTGATCAGGTCGATGCTTTTCGACATCTGCGGCACGAGCGATATGCCTCCCTCGAAATTTATGCTTTTGGTCACCTGGCGGAAGCCCAGGCGTATGTCCTGATTGAAATAGTCGTTGCGGAAACGGTTGCTCAGATCGGGGTTGAATATCAGCTGCGAGTAGTCCACTTCGGGGAAGCCGTCGGGGCCGGGCATGGGAAGCAGCGGATGGTCATAGATCATGTTGTCGGCGTTGTTCCAGCGGTAGTTGAGGTTGTAGGCAAACGTCAGGAATCGGCCGTTTTTCACGTTGCCGAGCGGTTCGGTCCACGTCAGACGGGCACTCATGCGGTCAGTCCATGAATGGTTGCTCGCTTCCTGATCGTATATGTCCACGGAGTCGTTTAGCAGATAGAACAGGTTGCGTGAGAAGGTGTTCTCATGCTCCCTGATGTTGGAGTGGTTGTATTCGGCGCTGATGGAGAACGAGCGTCCGCGGTGGCGGCGGAACGAGTGGCTGTATATCAGTCGTGCGCCGAATTCAAGCGAATGTCCGTCGGCGGCTGCGGTGTTGAGACTGCGGCTCACGGCGGTGCGGGCTGCGTCGCCGGCACGGGTGATTGTGGAGTCGATGCTCGACGATGAGTTCATGTTGTACGACAGCGTCGGACGGAATTCAAGTGTGTTGAACGAGTCGGGCATCCACTCCATTCTGAAACCGGCGCTGACATTGTGTCCGCGGTCGCGGGCGTTGCGTCCCGACGATGCGAACGAGGTGGAGTCGGCTTCGAGGTACTGGCGTTCCTGACGGCGAATCACATTGCGGTCGGAGTGACTGTACATCACGTTGCCGCCCACACGGAATATCTCTTTGTTGCCAACGTTGAAGTTTATGCCGAGAGCCTGCGAGGTGGTCAGACCCTGACTGCCGCCGAACCGGCGGAAACGGTTGCCGTTGCTGTCGGTGAAGCCGAGCTGGTTGATGTCGTTGAAGTTGCCCAAAAGGGTCATCTGGTTGCCGTTCCAGAAACGGTTGACGTTGAACTGGCCCAGATAGTGCCCTTCGGTGCCGTAGCCTGCCTCGGCGGCGCCGAAGTAACCGTTCTGCATCCCTTTCTTCACCGTAAGGTTGATCACCGTCTCGTCCTCGCCGTCGTCCACGCCGGTCAGACGTGCCAGATCGCTCTTGCGGTCAACCACCTGAAGCTTCTCGATCATCTCCACAGGCAGGTTTTTTGATGCCACCTGAGGGTCGTCGGCAAAGAATTCCTTGCCTTCGATCAGTATCTTTTTCACCTCCTTGCCGTTGGCTGTGATCTTGCCCTCGGAGTCTACCTCCACGCCGGGCAGACGTTTGAGCAGATCCTCCACCACGGCATTGGGCTGTGTCTTATATGAGCCGGCGTTGTATTCCACCGTGTCTTCTTTCACTTTGATTTCGCTTGCCACACCGACGACGGTCACTTCTTGGAGCTCAATCGCGCTCATCTCGAGTACGATTGGCTCCAGAGTGACACTTTTTGAACCGATCTTTGTGTCTTTGTGTGTTGTGCGGTATCCGATATACATCGCCTCCACTATGTAGTTGCCGCTTTTCACTCCTGTGAGGCTGTAGTTGCCGTCGATATTGGTCTTGACACCATTGATAAAGGTCGAGTCTTTGGCTGCCAGCAGTTTTACGGTCGCTGCTACCATCGGTTCTCCGTCGGAGTCGACGATTTTGCCTTTGATGTCGTAGGCCAGAGCCGTCGCGGCTCCGAGTGTCAGGGCTATCAGCGCTGCAGTGCAGCGGTGGAAGTAATGTATCATCAAATATGTCTTTTTTCTCGTTTGTCCGAAGTAATAGACTCGCGGACGATGCAAAGGTTTAACACCGGTTGAAAAAATATCTGCAAAAAACTGCAAAAAAAACCGACACCCATGCCCGGAGATGCTGCCGCTAAAGCTATTTTGGTTAACTTTGCCGATATGAACTTAAGAATTTTTCCGCCCGACGAACTGCTTCAGGCCGACGTCAGGCTGCCTCTCTCAAAAAGCATCAGCGCAAGGGCGCTCATACTCGACGCTCTCGCCGGAAACGATAAGCCGGGCTTTGAAGTCGCCCATTGCGACGATACGGCAGCAATGTGTGGCGCTCTTGCCGATCCGGCGCTTGAATATGTAAATATCGGCGCCGCAGGCACAGCCATGCGTTTTCTGACTGCCTGTTTCGCCGCACAGCCGGGGCGCACCGTCAGGCTCGACGGATCGGAGCGCATGCGCCGCCGTCCCGTGGCGCCGCTCGTCGACGCGCTGCGCTGCTGCGGAGCGTCGGTTGATTATGTCGGCGAGGAGGGATTCCCGCCGCTGCTGATTCGCGGATCGCGGCTCGCCGGTGGCGAAGTCAGTATCGATTCCACCATAAGTTCGCAGTTTATCTCGGCGCTGCTCATGATCGCGCCGATGATGCAGCGCGGACTGCGTCTGACGCTTGTCGGAGAGCCTGCTTCAGAGCCATATATGGCCATGACTCTCGACATGATGCGCCGGTGGGGGGCGTCGGTCGACCGGCAGGGAGCTGTCATAGAGGTAGCTCCCGGAGCATACCGGACTCCCGACGGATTCGAGGTGGAGGCCGACTGGAGCGCCGCTTCCTACTGGTATGAGATCGAGGCGCTGACCTCCGGATGGCTCACTCTGCGCGGACTCGACCGGCCCGCCGACAGTCTGCAGGGCGATTCGAGATGTGCCGGACTATTCACCGGTCTCGGAGTGGAAACGGAGCCGGAAGGTGAGAATGGCGGCATTGATCTTGTGGCTTCGCCCGACGTGGCGCCGCGCTTTGTGGCCGACATGGCCGACACGCCCGACATCGTGCAGACGGTGGCAGTGAGCTGTGCCATGCTCGGAGTGCCCTTCAGGCTCACAGGAGTGGCATCGCTGCGCATCAAGGAAACCGACCGCATAGAGGCACTCCGCCGTGAACTGCTCAAGGTCGGTGTGATCATGCAGACCGAAGGCGACGACTGCATTTTCTGGGAGTCGGCCCGGCGTCCGGTGACCGAAATCCCGGTGTTCGATACCTACGACGACCATCGTATGGCCATGGCATTCGCTCCCGTGGCAATCTATATCCCCGGAGCCGTCGTGCGCGATGCCGGGGTGGTGGCCAAGTCCTATCCCGGATTCTGGGATGATCTTCGTGCCGCCGGGTTTACGGTCGAAGAGTTTTCGGAGGAGACTGACGAATGATACCAGCGCTGATATTGCTATGCGCTTTGGTGGCGGTAGGGATTGTCTGCTATCTGCTTGAGGTGAGACACCGTCGCATAGCGCGCGATATGGCTTCAGACCACGACGATGACACTGGTTCCGCATCCGGCGGCGACGGTGGAGAATGCTGCGGCATGCATCTTGTCTGCGAGAAAGATTCGCTGCTGACAGCCGTGAAGCCTGTGGTCGAATACTACGACGATGAGGAACTCGACCGATATGCCGGCACTGCGCCCGACGCATATCCCGACGAGGCCGTCGAAGAGTTCCGCGACGTCATGCTGACACTCCGTCCCGAAGAGATAGCGCCGTGGGCGCGAAGCATACAGCTCCGGGGCATCGCGCTGCCTGAGGCTGTGCGCGAGGAGCTGCTGATGATTGTCGGCGAGGCGCGTCAGGCGGCCGGCGGAAACTCCGTAAAATCAGTCAAAGCATCATGAACGAACTATTTCAATACACCTTCTTTCAGTACGCGCTCATCGGTCTTGCGATCATAAGCATCGCATCGGCCATGATAGGCACATATATCGTCACACGACGCATGGTGTCGATAAGCGGCGGAGTGACCCACGCCTGTTTCGGCGGCCTCGGACTTGGCTACTATCTTGGATGGAATCCCGTGCTGACGGCCGCACTGTTCGCTGTGGCCTCATCGCTCGGAGTGGAGCTGATGTCGGTCAGAGGCCGGGTGCGCGAGGACTCGGCCATAGCCGTCATCTGGGCAATAGGCATGGCGGTGGGCATCCTGTTTGTGTTTCTCACTCCCGGATATGTGCCCGAGCTTAACAGTTTTCTGTTTGGCAACGTGCTGACCATCTCGAGTGCCGATCTGTGGGCTTTCGCTCTGTTCACAGCTGTGCTGGCACTTTTTTTCGCGCTCTTCTACCGCCGCATAGTGGCTGTGGCCTTTGACCGCGATTTCGCTTTTGTCATTGGGCTTCCCGTAGGCACGATCTCCACTGTCATGACCGTCATGACAGCCGTGTGTATCGTCCTGACTATACGCCTGGTGGGCATTATGCTGCTTATGTCGATGCTCGCTCTGCCGCAGCTGACGGCCGAACTGTTCTGCCGTCGCTTCTCGCGGATGATGCTTGCGTCGGCCGCGGTGTCGCTGCTGTGCAGTGTCGGCGGCCTGCTTCTTGCCGCTGTTGTCGATGTGCCATGCTCGGCGCTTATAGTCCTTGTCATGGCCGCAGTCTACGTGCTGACGGCGCTCGGCGTCTATGTAGCCAGGCGTGTGCGGATGCGTTCCTGTGATCAGTGATTTCAACCAGTCATTTAACACATAATACATAGTCAGATTATGAAACATCTTCTTTATGCCGCGGCAGCGGCTGTCGCAGTGGCGGCTTCCTCGTGTAGCGGCAATGACGACGCAGTGATGGGGCGTATCGACGTGGCCTCCGCCATATCATCGCCTTCGGAGCTGAAAGTGAGCGAGATTGGCAAGGCTATCCGTTATGTGCCGCTTGCCACGGGCGACAGTTTCCTCGTGGCCAACCGGTGGAAACTCCGCGTGGTCGGAGACCGTGCCGTAGTGTGCAATACCGGATCGTCGGCTGCCGGAGCCGGATCGTCGGTGCTTGCGTTTGACCTTGCCGACGGACGTTTTCTCAATCATATCGGTCATGCAGGACAGGATCCGGAGGCTTACCGCCGGCCTGAATTCGTCACCGACAGCAAAGGCCACACTCTTTTCTTCCGTGGAGTCGGCGACAGCCTTGTCAGATATGACGTCGACGGACGCTTTCTCGGTGCGGCGCCCACCTCATTCCCGGCTGCCGGACAATTGCCTGCGGCAGTTGTCGACACTATGCGTGTCTATGCGCTGACGGGCTTTATGGAAGTGCCGGTGCCGTATCTCTCGGCGGTCTTCGTAGGTCCGTCGGGAGTCGTTGCCGACTCGCTGCCGATTGTGCGCCGCGCAGCGGCTGACGACCCGGTCGATCTCGGTTCGATAGGTGGTATCACTGTAATGAAAACGCCCGGGCTTATGCGCAACTCACAGCAGGGACTCAGCGGACTTAAGATGGATGCCCGGCCGGCAAGCTACAGGTCGGATGACGCCCCGTTGTGGTACACTCCCGAAGGCGATATCCATGCCATGCTGGCTTTCTCCGACACGATTTTCAGTGTCGGGTGCGGGCGTGAGCCGCGTCCGGTCATGGTGATGGACTTCGGCGACAGGGCCTATACGGCGGCCGACAATGGCCGGCGCGATATCAGCGACGATGACTTGATCGTGTCCGACATAATAGAGTCGTCCGACAAGCTCTTCCTTGGCGTGCGAAAGGGATGGCGCACCGATGACGACGAACGAAACTTCATCGGATATTACGACAAGGTTTCAGGCACTACACGCATGACCCGTGCAGCCGACGGATTTGTCGACGACCTGACCGGTTTCATGCCGTTCTATCCAGTAGTGGCCGCGCCCGACGGCAGCCTCATCGGCATACTCACACAGGAGGATATCCTCAAGTGGATCGAAGAGCACCCCGACGCTACGGTGCCGCAGCAGCTGCAGGCCGTGGCCGACAGCGAGGAGGAGCCCAATCCGGTGCTCGTCATCCTGAAGTGACAATTTCTAAAATCAAGGCGCTGTGACGGATCATTCTGTCACAGCGCCAGTCGTTTGTCATATCCCGTTCCGGCTTTTACGGCAGCTTTGTTGCGGCCGTAGAGCGCACGCGACGGAGTATGTTCTGCATGTCAAACACCACTTGGGGGTGGATGAGAGCCACATTTTCGGTTTCGCCCTTGGTCGACGACATGTCGTAGAGCTGCGGCATCGGATTGTTCCCTGTCTCGATCTTCGGCCCCCACTGTATCATTGCGGGTCCGTCGTTAGGCTCGATATACTTCCAGTCCTTTGTCCTTACGCCAAGAGTGTGGTTCGAGGCAAGCTCTACCACCCAGGGGGTGTCGGTGGTGTCGGTGCCGAGCAGATTGCCCAGACGCTGACGGCTGTCGGGGGCGGCGGCTTCAGGCAGGCGGGCGCCTATAAGTGACCCCAGAGAGGCCATCCAGTCGATGTGCGACATCAGCACGTCCGACTCCTTTCCGCCGGCAACGCCCTTAGGCCATCTTACGATCGCCGGCACCATCGTGCCACCCTCGAAGGCACTGTACTTGTTGCCGCGGTACGGACCTGTGGGGCTGTGACCGTTGAGCAGTTCCTCGGCCTGGTCATCATAGCCGTCGTCAAGCACCGGGCCGTTGTCGCTGGTGAGTATCACAAGAGTATTGTCGGCTATGCCGAGCTCGTCAAGAGTGCGCATGATCTCGCCCACCGACCAGTCAAACTGCGTTATGGCGTCGCCCCTGACACCCATCGGGTTCTTGCCTCTGAAGCGCTCGTGGGGGAAGCGGGGCACATGCACGTCGTTGGTGCAGAAATACATGAAGAACGGTTCGCCGGCATTGCTGCGAATGAAGTCTATGGCGTGCGATGTGATCGAGTCGGCTATGTTCTCATCCTTCCACAGCGCCTTGCCGCCGCCCGACATGTAGCCTATGCGGCCTATGCCGTTGACTATGGCCATGTCGTGGCCGTGCGACGACCGCATGTTGTAGAGCAGCTCCGGATTATCCTTGCCGGTAGGCTCGCCGGGAATGTTCCTGCGGTAATCCACGCGTATCGGATGCTCCGGATCGTAGTTGGCGACCTTGCCGTCCTCGATAAAGACGCATGGCACACGGTCGGCCGTGGCTGCCATGATATAGTGGTAGTCAAATCCTATGTCGGCCAGACCCGAGGGAAGGGGAGCGTTCCAGTCCTGTTCTCCCGTCTTGTCACCGAGTCCGAGATGCCATTTGCCTATGGCGGCGGTGCGGTAGCCGGTGTTGCGAAACATGTCGGCCATCGTGTACATCTCCGGACGTATTATCATTCCGGCATTGCCCGGGGCTACATCAGTTCCGGGGCGGCGCCAGGCATATTCGCCGGTCAGAAGCGAATACCGCGAAGGGGTGCTCGTGGCGGCTACGGCATGGGTGTTGGTGAACTTGATGCCCTGCTCGGCAAGTCGGTTGACGTTGGGGGTGCTGACATTTTTCGCTCCGTAGCATTCGAGGTCGCCGTAACCGAGGTCGTCGGCCAGAATGATGATTACATTGGGTTGCTCCCTGCTGTTGACCTTGTCCGACAGGGAATTCTTGTGCGATTTGGCGCTGACGGCGCCGGGCATGCACAATATTGGAGTAAGCAGCGCGGCGGCTGTGGCCATGCGGCTGTTGAGTGATTTATTGATCATAAATCTTGAAATTTAAGCGAAAGTCAGTGGATGGAATTGCTTGTTGTCGCTATGTCGTGCGGATTTTATCGCTCGTCGGGCCACGGCAGAGGTTTGCCTGTGCTTCGGAGCGTCGGACGCTGTGCGTCGACCGAGCGCAGGTATGTGCCGAGACGTCGCGAAAGTTCGTCGGTCAGATCCTTGCGCTCATCAGCCAGATTGTGGCTTTCGGTTATGTCGTGGCCTACGTCATACAGCTCTTTTTCGCCCGTGACGTAGTTGTATATGAGCTTGTGGTCGTCGAGGCGTATGGCTGTGTTGAAGTTGATGCCCGGGCCCTCCACTCCCCAGTGGTTGGGAAAATTCCAGTAGAGCGGGCGGTGAGCCGATGGATCGGAAGTGCCGTCGATCAGCGGCACGAAGCTGATGCCGTCGATTCTCTTTCCGTCAGGACGGATGGAGTCGGCGCTCAGTCCGGCCATTTCCATTATCGACGGGTAGAAGTCTTCGATCATCACGTAGCGCGGCTGTACGGAGCCTGGCTCGGTGCGTCCCGGCCAGCGGACGATCATGGGTTCGCGTATGCCCCCTTCGAGCAGGGAGCATTTTCCAGAGCGGAGAGGAGCGTTCTGGGTGTGCTCGGCGCCGTCGCGCCATCCGCCGTGGGCGCCGAGGCCGCCGTTGTCGCTCATGAATATCACGATGGTGTTGTCGGCCTCGCCGGTCTTGTCGAGCCAGTCGAGGATGTCGCCGAGGCTCTTGTCCATACCCTCCACGAGCGAAGCGTATGCAGCCTCTTTGGGCGAATAGCCGCGGTCGACATACGACTGGTAGAAACGCATGTCGCGGTCTATCGGCACATGCACCGCATAGTGGCTCATGTAGAGAAACCACGGGGTGCCGTAGTCGCGGGCTCTGTCAAGTTCCTTAAGAGCCTCCTGAGTGAGAGCTTCGGTGACAAACGTGCCGCTGCCCCAGTATTTTTCCAGACCCTCTATGGCGAAGCGCGATGTGCGGCGCCCGTTTTCGTCGTGGCCGTAGTTCTTTTCCGACAGATAAGTCGCAAGGCCGCCGTTGGGGCCGCCCGCCACATTGACGTCAAATCCCCAGTTGTAGGGATATTCGCCGGGGGTGCGGGTAGAGCCGAGATGGAGCTTGCCGACATGTATGGTGTGATAGCCGGCGTCGCGGAGCTCGTCGAC
>NZ_PUED01000086.1 GCF_003024925.1 Paramuribaculum intestinale | reverse complement strand
TTAGAGAACCATTTATACCCTTCACATACTGGGAAATCCAATTTTTTGCCAATAAATCTTACAATACCCATCATCCTTTTTTGATAGGCATAAATGATTCTGTGAGCTTTTCTTACATCACACAACGCATCTTTAATCGAATCTATATTTGCCATATATTCTTGTTCTTAGTTAAAAGTGGTTTACTTGGTTTGTAAAATCTACTGAAAGAGTTATTATGTGACAATACATCTATTGTATTTGTGTCAAAGCTACCTGTTTCCAATGAATCCAACCATTCGATATTAAAGAACCCATGGATTTCAAAAGCATCTACTATGTCATCCAAAATTCTTTTAATATGATTGGGCAAAGGCTCATTAATCAACTTTGATACGGAATTTAGAATGTTAAACCAACTTGCTTTATATATAGGACACGAGAAGTTATTAATAGTCACCTTATTATGTTCGAGAGTAGTATTCCCGCCAAGAGCCAAGAGCACCACATTCCTATTATCCAATTCGTGAGTATTAAGAAATGCTTTAATCTCGTTCCTCCATTGTTCATAATACTGCCCTGACTCGTCACTTTTCTTAGCTTCTATAATTATTAGTGCATATAATGACATCTGGTTCTACAATCCTTGCATTTGAAGTTTCAGCGGCATCCCAATGTTCCCAAAAGCCGATATAATCAACATATCCTATATCATTTGGAAAAGGGCTGTTGATTCCACAAGATTCTTTAAGAATTTTATTGAAAACATATGGTGGAAGATACTGCATCAAGCCTACTACAGAAGACGTAAGTGTATCTTCTGACGGACGAAAGGTAGGATCTGCAAAGGAAGCTTTTAACTTCTTATGTAGTAAGGCTTGTAACATAATGCAAAATTACAAAATAATTTGAAAACAAGCAATCTACAGTTGTTTCAGAACCTTTATGATGGCGTGGATATAGCCGGGGTCTTCGGCATAGCCGATGTCGCGTAGCCAAAGGAGGTAGTTGCCGCCCTTGTAGCGGTACTGGACTTTGGTATAGTAGGCACGGACACTTTCGGTCCAGTGGTTGAATTCGTAGTAGGTCTTGGTGCGCGGGTTTGTCAGGCCGAAGAGATTGTGTTTGTTGCGGCAGACGGATGAACGGAACCAGCCTGTCTCCAGTATTGCCTGTGCCAGAACTATGTTCGGATGCCGGATGCCGTTGCGTTTTATCTCCGCGAGGAGATTGGGGATGGTAAGTTCCGGTAGGCTGGCGATTGAATCGGGTGTACTCCTATTATATAATGTGTTTCTGGTGGTATGTGTAGATGGCTTGGCGTCGTACTTGTTCACGTTCCGTTTCCGGTCAGATGGCGCAGGGGATGTTGTAGCTGTGATTGAGTCGGAGTTGGAGGTAAAATCAGTTCCCAAAGTCTCTTTTTCTTCTTTTGACTCCTTATTATTAACGGTTTGCATATATGAGACGGCTATTTCGCGCCCGAAATTGCCGTCTAAGCTGATTGTGTTGAACTGTGCCTGCGCGTTGACCGGGACGGCCAGTAGCAGGGATATGGCGAGAATAGTGTCGTGCATTTCTTTTCGCGGTTTGAAGTGAAAATAATTTTGTGGTGTTCAAGCGGTTCGCATCGCAAATTTAATCCACCAATATCTACCGAATGGAAATAGACAACAGAAATCAACAGACTCAGCTTCCTTACGAGAAACTGGCTCTCCTCGGCATTGACCGTGAGAAAGCGGACAGATTGCCGCAGGAGTTCCGTCAGAAGCTCGTTGACGGTGAAGTGACACCTCTGATGCAGGTCTCCATAACTGCCCGAAACGGGAACGTGATAACGTTGCCCCTGAAATTGCAGATGGCGCTCGACCAGACGGGTCAGGCTGTCCTCATCGCTTATCCCGTCAGAAAGGCCCTCGACGAGGAGAAGGTGCGCGAGCTGAGACTCACCACAAACGAGGCAGAACGTCTCCGCAATGGTGATGTACTTCAGAAAGCCATCGACATCAACGGAGAGAAGACACAACATTATCTCCAGCTCGATCCGGAAACGAAGTCCATAATCCAACGCAAGGTAAACGACATAAAGGTCGAGCAGCGCATCAAGGATATGGAGAAAGTCAACGACATTGAGCTTGGCACCCAACAGAAACAACAGGTGCGCGACGGCAAGCCTGCCGAGCTAAATGTGGGAGGCGAGAAAGTGACAGTCGGCATTGACCTTAAAGAGCCGCAGGGTTTCCGCGTGGTCAAGGGTGACATGAAGGAATGGGAACGACAGCAGAAACTCCGCTACGACGAGCTGCATCCCGAATATATCGGCCTGGTTCAGACCGATAAAAATGCCTGGGAGTATAAGCAGGTTGTCGATAGACACTCAACTGAACGAGCCATCAATCTCGACCCTGACAGGAAGCGCGACCCAAATTCCGGAATGAAGATGTAGCCATGAAGCAAAAGCCTGAAAATATCGACGGTATTCTCGACCAGTTCGTCAAGATGAAAGAGAAGCACCCGGACGCATTATTGCTGTTTAGAATCGGCGACACTTACCAGTCGTTCAAGCAGGATGCGGTCAAGGCTTCGACCATTCTCGACATCGAGACCAGGGAGAAGAAAGTGGACGGGAAGAAGGTCAAGAGCATTGGGTTTCCGCATCATGCCCTCGACACCTATCTGCCAAGACTTGTCAGAGCCGGAATGAGGGTCGCCATCTGTGAACAGCTCGAAAAGCCGCAGAAAATCGAAAAAGAGAAATCACAATCAACCACCAACGAAGCAGATATGCCAAGAAAGAAGAAAGAACAGGCCGCGCAGGAAGAGCCTGTCAAGTCCGTAAAGGCTGACAAACCTGCCGAAGAGAAGAAAACCGAGGTCAAATCTGAAGCTAAATCAGAACAAAGCCAAGAGGCCAAGGCGGAGCGCAAACCGCGCGAGCCGCAGATGGTGACTGTCAACGGTGATAAGGTGACCCACGGACACGCCTATCAGAGCAAGACCAATCCCGAGGACTGGTACTTCACAGCCAAAATCAACGGCGAGCAGCTCAAACCGCAGAAGATGGATCCCGCTGACCTCGCAGCCTATCAGAAGAAGGAGATGACCGTGCCCCAGCTCATGGAACGCTACTATCCCACCAAGCTCATGCAGCGTGTGCCGGACGTGGCGTTCCAAGTCGCCAACGTGGTGTCCGGTCCCGAGCAGCGACCGCTGACAGTCGATAAGTTCAACGTCTACAAGGAGAAGGACGAGCAGCGCCCCGACTTCGGCCGCTACAAGTTCTACGCCGAGGTGGACGGACAGAAAATGTCAACCGTCGCCTCGCGCCAGGACCTTAACGCTTATTTCGACCGTGTGCAGACCCCGGGGCAACTCGTGGAGAAGAATTTCGGCGAGCGTCTGCACCTGCCGAGCCATTACCAGCAGTTCCGGCTGCCTGAGGGTGTAGAGGCATCTGTTGTGCGGATCGCGAAAGACCGCTCCGACAACAAGTGGAAGGTGTCTGCCGACCTCGGCGAGCACGGGCGCACCGACAAGAAGGAAATCTCGTTTGATGACGGCTTCGCCCTGTTCAAGACCAAGACCGCCACCCGCGAGCAGATAGCCGCCAAGTATCTCGGCGAGGATATAAAGACCATGCTTAACGGTCCGGTCATGAGCATGGAGAAATCGCAGTCAATGAAAATGTAATCCGGCCATTCCAACATTTTTAATCCGATAAATCAGAAACAGAATATGTCAGTAATTAAACATGAGGAGCTTGTAGAGTTTCTTCAGGAGGGGCGCATCGGCCACCTCCAGTTTGTGATGAACGGCGAGAACGCGCAGGACTATCTCGACTGGTGCCGCAGCCACGGCACCGACCCGAGCGACGATTCAGCCGAGTTCTACATCGAGCAGACAGAAATCGACGCGATGGAACGTCAGCTCATCGACGACGAGGAATATGGCCTCTGGTTATAAGCCGAAGGCAGGCTCCCAGCAGACGGCGGGTGCGGGTCAGGCCGCGCTCGACCGTTTCGCCGAGATGATGATCGGGCGCATGGAACAGATGAAGGCATCCGACTGGAAGCAGGGCTGGATCGGTGGCGCCAACGGCTACGCCGGACTTCCCCAGAATGTCAGCGGACGCAATTACTCCGGCTCCAACTCCTTCTTTCTTCAACTCTATTCTGCCGAGAAAGGATATGAGATGCCTGTCTATCTGACTTTCAAGCAGGCTCATAATCTCAAGGCCCATGTGCTCAAAGGTGAGAAGGCATTCCCGGTTGTCTACTGGGACATGATGGTAAAGGACAAGGACGGCAGGCGCATCAGCTCGGACGAGTACCGCGCGATGGACAAGGATATGCGCAAGAACCTGGAGGTCATTCCGTTTGTGAAAGCATTCCCTGTCTATAACATCGACCAGACGAATCTGCGTGAGGCTCAGCCTGAGCGTGTCCGGAAACTTCTTGACAGGTTCAAGGTGCCCGGGCTGCGCGACACAAAGGGTATGTACGCCCATGCCGCACTCGACCGCATGATTCAGCAGCAGTCGTGGCTATGCCCGATTCAGGCGGACAAACGCGAGAACGGAGCCTACTACTCTCCCTCCCGGGATATAGTGGTGCTCCCGATGAAAGCCCAGTTCAACACCGGCTCGACACCCGAGGAGGTCTATCGCGACGGCATGGAGTTCTATTCCACCATGCTTCATGAGATGACCCACTCGACGATGACCCCCGAGAGGCTCAACCGGGAAATGGGCGGTAAGTTCGGCGACCCGAAGTATGCCAAGGAGGAGCTTGTGGCGGAGCTGACCGCAGCAATGATTTCGCATTCTATGGGGTTTGACCCGAAAATTACCGACAACTCGGCGGCATATCTCGACTCATGGATAGCGACCTTGAAGCAGGAGCCGAAATTCATCGTTTCGGTAATGGCTGATGTCAACAAGGCGTCCGATATGATTCTCGACCGTGTTGACGCCCAGCGTCTTGTTCTCGGGGAACAGCCTTATCTGGCGAAGAACGACCCTTTCGTCACTCTGTCTGATGAAGAGATTCCGTTCAAGAACGCGGCCATTGTCAAGACACGCTCCGGCGACTATGCAATCAGAGCCACCTACGACGGTGTTGACCTCGGTCTGAAGCCCATAAAGAAATCGACAGCGACAACCTACTTCCAGCTCACCGATATAAAAGACAAGGACGCTTTTCTCATAATGACAGCGAGAAAGCAATATGAGCCGGAAATTGCCAATCTCGGAAAATCGCGGGAAAAATCGCCGTCACTAAGCATTTAATGACCACAAGGGTATGGGAGAATACAAAGTGAATTTCAAAAACTTGAAATCCCGTGTCGGTGTCGATGACATCGCCTACGCCCTCGGCTACCGTCTCGACCGCAAGGCCGGCGTCGGCAAGTACATCGAGCTGGTGTTGGGTGACGGTGCCAACCGCCGTGACACAATCATCGTGAGCAATCCACGCGACAAGGCGGCTCAGACCTTCTTCCGTCGTGATGGCAGCAAGGGTGATGTCGTGACACTGATCCGAGAGAATCTCGGCTCCTTCTTTGTCACCGGTAAGGACGAGTGGCAAAAAATAGCCAAGGTCATGGCCCGATTCGCCAATATGCCGGAACCGGAGTATAAGGAAGACCGGGAATATGTAAAGTCGGCATCGGTCAGCCATACTTTTGACAGTACGCGATATGAGGTGAAGCCGGTTGACCCCAACAGGATTCCACGGCTCTTCTCCCTCAGAGGCATTGCTGATGAAACGGTCAGAAGCCTCTCTGAACATATAGCACTGATAAGGGACAAGAGGAACGAGAATTTTGACGGCTACAATATCGGCTTCCCTTATACCGAGGGATTGGACTCTTCGGTAAAGGGCTATGAAATCCGTGGCATGGGTGGCTACAAGTCAAAGGCTGCCGGAACGAACTCATCGTCAGCCGCATGGATTGCTGATCTTTCGGGCGGCAATAACGGGCTTGTCAGGAATGTCTTTTTCTTTGAGTCGGCTTTCGACGCTATGGCTTTCTACCAGATGAACCGCGCCCAGTTGGGCAACAACATCGCCCTGGTCTCCCTTGGTGGCACATTTTCAGATAAGCAGGTGACTAAAACAATGGAAAGATTTCCCAATGCCCGGGCGTTCGACTGCTTCGACAATGACCTTGCCGGACGTGTCTACGGTCTGCGTATGATGGCTCTGTTGGAGAATATTCCCCTTAAAGTCACCAAGACCGAGGACGGACTGAAAGTCGAGGCAAAGGGTAAGTCCATAGATGTCGATACAGGACGCTCTATCATACCGCAGGTAAGTTCGGCATTGTCGCTCCGCTACCGCATGGGCCAGTGGCCACCTCCCAAGGCTTTCAAGGACTGGAACGACTGTCTGCTGAACAAGCCGATGAAGCCGGAGATTTCATCAGACAAGAACGACCGCGACATAAACCTCGCGGAGCAACGCAAATTATCACTCAAAATCTAAAGATAATGATATGCCGTATGAAAAAAGGTGCTGTCGGCCTCGCCATATCTCTGAGCTGCTTGACGAGTGGCTTGCCACTATGCGCACAGCAGACAGACCCGACGCTGACGGCCACTGTCATTCTCCAGACCGAGGAGCTGAAAAGCATCCACAAGAAACGGAAGAAGACCCAGGAACAGATAATCGCGGCTGAAGCTGCCGTGACTGTCGCCCTCGACCGCGTTCATGCCGTGGAGAACAAGATGCTTGAATATCTCTCGAACGCCCAGGGTGCGATGCAGAATCTATATCAGATAAAACGTGCCGGCGAACTGGTGCTGACCGAGATTCCCAGGAATACGGCTCTGCTAAAGAACTCGGTAAAGGGTAATCTCAAGGGAACGGCGATAGCCCTGCTTGTTTCCGATGAAATCAGTGATGCCGCCGCCCAGATGGCAGCACTTTATCCTTTCATGCAACAGCTTGTTACCTCCGGCTCATACAATGTCACCGGAGATGACGGCAAAAAAGAAAAGCATAAGGTGAATCTGCTCAATTCGGCCGAGCGGTACTATATCGCCAATGAGGTGGTATCGAGGCTGGAAGCGATAAACACCGACCTCTTTATCCTCGCATGGCAGGTCAGGACACTTTCGTGGGATGCCCTGTGGTTCTCTCTCGACCCGGAGGGCTGGGCCTCGGTTATGTCGGGCAAGGCTGTGGTTAACGGTCTGATTAATGACTGGAAGTATATCAATTATTGAAACAATCAACAATTCAACCATTACAGATATGGAAAACGAAAAGAAAATCATAGGTCGCTGCCCTGTGTGTGGCGGCAACGTGGTGAAGACCTGCAAGGGTTATCGCTGCGAGAACAATACCGGGGAGGCTCCAAAGTGCGGGGTCTTCATCAACGGTGTAATCGGCAACCGCAAGATGACCGATGAAGAGATAGCCATCCTGTTGGAGAAGCGTGAGATTATGCTCGACGGCTTCGCCACAAAGGAGTGGAAGACATTCCCGACCGTGCTTGTACTTAACGACGACGGCTCTGTGGATATGCAGTCCATCATTGGAAAGTGTCCGAAGTGCGGCGGCGACATCCGCGTCGGTTCCAAGGCGTTCAACTGCTCGAACTACAGCCATCCGTCCGCGCCGTGCAACTTCGTCATCTGGCGCAACATCGGCGGTCATCTGATCACGCTCGACGAGGCACGTCAGATATGCGCCGACGGCATCACCGCCAATCCGGTGGAGATGTACCGTGAGGACGGCCAGCGGTTTGAAAAGAAACTCGGTGTCTCACCCGACAAGTCACAGGTCATAAGGGTATGAAGCCGGGAATGAAACTCGCAATCCTTCTCATAGGAGGGTTGCTCGTGTGGGGAGGAATATTTTTCCTCGCCTGCCAGCGTGAAGACCCGAAGGAACGTGCAAGAGCTGTGGCGGAGAAGTCGCTGTACTCCTGTGTGGACTGCCCTGAGTCTGTGAACATCAAGGCGGTAAGCAAGGCTGACTCAATCTTCGGCCGCGATTACGTCACTACGGAAGAGAGCATGAACATAGCCATGGCCATGCTCAAAATCAACGAGAAAGTGATGCAGGCCACCGACAATATGGAGAACTTCGACTTTGAAGACCGCTCTACGTCGGCGCTCATGGAGCGTCAGATGTCCTCGCTGTCCGCACTGCGCTCGCTCGTCACAGTCAAAGACCCCAATGACAAAACGCAGAAGCCCTTTAACGGCTGGAAAGTCAAGATTGAGTATGAGGCCAAGAATGAGGACGGTACACCGTATCACTCGGAATACTGGTTCATACTCGACAAGGAGGCGACCTGCGTTGTAAACTCCTTTGAGATACCGCTTTTATAAACCGTCAAATATCACTATTTCAACATGAAAGACCTTATCGAACAGATTTCAGTCAAGGCGGAAGCCTTTCTGAAGGACGCCAATTCCCAGCTTGAAAAGGGAAACAAGGCGGCAGGTCTCCGTGCCCGCCGCACTTCGCTCGAACTTGAACCGCTCCTTAAGCAGTTCCGCAAAGTCTCTCTGAAAGCATCAGAGAGGAAAGATTGATCACTATGCCGCCCCGGCACATTCGCTTGTGTCGGGCCGGCTTTATCTAACATTATCTCATGAAGCCGAAGACACCGTATCAGAAAAGAATCGTCGAACTCAACAAGTCGGTTGGAGCCATATCTAACAATATAATCGAATGGGCCAGAGAGAACGCCATAACTCACCCGGCGGTCAGACGCACGAACAATGTCACCGTCTGCCCGATGTGCGGCAATGCAATGGTATATGCCGGAAATGCCCGAAAGGTGAAGTGTCTGGAATGTGAACGGACACTTCAAGTTATCGAAGCCGATACATGGAAATCCATCAAGGGAACACTAAAGGGATGGTTTTCGACACTCGGTGTCATCGACGGATTGCAGGTGCAGCGCACCTTTGAGATACGGTGCCGCTATTTTATGAAAGACCGTAAGCGCGAATACTCCATCCGCGAGCTTTGCCGTCACTGGCTTTCGCCTGACGGTTCCATCGCAATAACAGCCTTGCCCCGGCTTATGGGGCAATTCATAGATTCATTCCCTTTCAACGGTAAGATCGAGCTGCGAGGCTCGTCGCAGATGGTTTATGACTACATCGCCGACAATGCCGAAGTCTATCCTGAATATCAGCTTATACCACTCTTGTCTCACTCCCTAACTCTTGAAGACATATTCGGCTACGGCAGGCAGACAACTTTGCAAAAGGTTCTGAAAATTGCCAATAAAGAATAATAGAACAATAGATTGCTATCAAAACAAATCCACTGAATTTTTCTTTTGCCATTGTATGTAGGAATGCCTGGTGCGTGAGCATCGGGCTTTCTATTACCCTGTTGCACCAGAATACTTCACGCATCCGAGGATTTTTCGCTACGAAGTTACGGAGGGCGGTGCCGACTGCAAGTGACCGCTTCGCTTGTCTGCGATGAAAATGCCGACAGCCTTCCGCAAATCATAGATTTGGGTATTCCGTCATTTTCATCTTGCCGCACTTGCCTTACGCCACCTCATGCCCTCCGTCTGTCTTGCATCGAAAAATTTCCCCGGACGCGAGAAGCCATCAGGCTTCGACCAAAGGGAGAAAGATTAGGACACTTCATAAGGAACAGACTATGGACAGACAGGAAAAAATCAAGGCGTTATATGCCTCGGTATCGAAATCGAAGGTACACCGCGAGTACCGCGACCGCATCAGTTTCATGCGAGGCTGGAACGGTCAGAAAATAGCCGCCACTCTCAAAAAGGTATGCACATACCACATCGACCATCCCGACACGCCCCTCGGACTCATATACGCCCAGGCGTTCAAACTCAAAGTAAATGGCTCAATTCCCTCAGTAGCAAACTTCTAATCTCCATCGCCATGCACAGCACAATATTTCAAATCGCAGAGCAACCCATCGGCACCGATGAATATGTAGGCATCGACCACGTTGAAGCCGGAGAAATGACCTCTATCGACTATTGTCGTGAGGTCAGCCAATCAGAGAGAGCCAAACTTATCAAGACTCTTGCTCACCGCATTCTTCCGGCAGGTATGTTCAGCGTCAATCCCGATGGAGAGACGCTGACCTACAAGGGAGGTTTCACTGAGTGGAGCAAAGAGTACACCGCCTCACTGCATGAAAAGGCAGAGGCAATCATCGAGACCAACGTCTTCAAGTGTGCCGGACCCGCTTACCGACTTCAAAAGGCTATCGCCAATCCGCTTGACACCGACACTCTCTTCATCACAAACTATACGGAGGGCATGGGAGTCGCAGAAAGGTCACGTCAACTAATGCGCCTAATCGGCAGTCTGCAAATCGGAGCAAAACTATATATCGGAGCAATCCTTGACTATCACTTCTAATAATCAGCACTATGGAATTTTCAATAGAACCAATACCCGTATGGGCCATGTGTTACTTGGTTAACGCAGACACCGAGGGCATAACAGACGAGGAGAAAGCCATCATCGACAAATGGTGGGAGCAAAACAATGTCGTGACGGTCAGTCCGGCAACGGACGAGGAAGGGAGCAGCCATCCGTATTTCAGCCATTTCCCAGCTTTTGGACTTGGCTCAGACGTAATCGACTGCAATGTAATGATGATGAAGTAATCAGCAGGTAAAATCAGTCGCTCCGACAACACAGGTCGGAGCGGCACAACACCCAATACACCTATGGAATATCAGGAAGCAACCGCTATCGTCGGAAAGAAATCCGGCTTATACGACGTGACCACTATAAACGGCATCCATCAGCGAAGACTCTTCATGTCGCAGGACGGACGCTTGTGCGAGTTCGCACCACGCTCACGAACAAAAGGTTTTCCTATCGGGAGTCAAGCCGTTGAGCATTGGACAGCACTCAATCCGGCAGAGCCGAAGACAACCAACATCGTCAGAAAGTTCCAACGCTATGCAGCCAAGGCAGACTTTACATCGCCGTTCATCAGAAAGTGTCTTGAGGCCGACCCCGAAAAAGACTGCTACGCCAACGGACTTACCACCGGCACACATATCGACGGAGAAATCATCTCCCTACAAGCCATCGCCCGATATGACGACTGGGCGGTAAGCCAGTTCCGCAAGGCTCTCCGTGAACGGCAGAACTACCGCTCATGCCGCTTCGACTTTCGAGGCTACGACGGCGCCCTGTGGCTTGAAGTCGTGACCGAAGACACAAAGTACAGCCGTAAGGGAGACATCATCGCCGGATTCAGCAAGGAGTATCGAGGCTGCGGCAACGGCTACTACTACACCCTCATCGACAACGAACACTTCATCGGCACCGACATCGACTGAAAGCGTTTGTGACATGAAGCCACCCCGACCGAGGTAAAATCCGGTTGGGGCGGTTTTACTCCGCAAGCTCCGCAAAACCGCCCTGTTGGGAAAACAAAACTCATTGGAATAAC
>NZ_PUED01000085.1 GCF_003024925.1 Paramuribaculum intestinale | reverse complement strand
GGCGTGATGAACGTCATCTGGTGGTTTCTGGGCGGTGTGGCCATAGCGCTGACCCATCTGCTCTGGGGGCTGGTGTTCTGCATCACCATTGTAGGAATACCCTTCGGGATGCAACACTTCAAGCTTATGAAGCTGGCTCTGTTCCCCTTCGGAAAAGACTTGACGTTTTCATGACAGCGCTCTGAAAGCTGACAACATCAAAAAAAAACAGTCGCCGTGTCAGTGTGAATCTGACACGGCGACTTATTTTACTGAAATCGAAGAGAAGCAATATATATACCTGATCGATATGGAGGGAGGGACTGTCAGCACCGATAATCGGCAAAGCGTATCTGGAGCTGCTGACGCGCATAGAATATGCGGCTTTTGACCGTGCCCACCGGCAGTCCCATGCTCTCGGCGATCTCGTCGTATTTATACCCGGCCACGTGCATGGAGAACGGCCGGCGGTATTTGTCGGGGAAACTATTGATGGCGTCGGTGATCTCCCTTGCTCCGAAAGCACCTTCGGGAGTGGCTATGCCCGAATCCTGACTGAGATTGAGGTGATAGAGATCGTCGGTCGTATCGACCACCGTAGCCGCACGCGCGGCTTTGCGGTAATTGTTGATGAAGATGTTGCGCATGATAGTGAACACCCATCCCTTGAAATTCGAGTTGTCGGCAAACTTGTCGGCATTGTCAAGCACCTTCAGCATCGTATCCTGCATAAGGTCGGCAGCATCTTCGCGATCTGACGTGAGCATATAAGCGAAGTTGAGCATATTGGCCTGCAGAGAGGTGAGTTTCTGCCTGAAATCAACTGTTGTCATGTCGTATCGTATTTTGTTGCTTACTATACTGTTTTGCGTTGTACTGAACCCTCGGTTATTGATTGGTTCGACGATGCAAAGTTACGTCATATACGGAGTCGGCAAGCAAATTTGAGTTAAAGCACGTTAAAATGATTACAGTCGTGTTACAGCCTTGCGTTATGTGTTTAATTTTCAAATATATCTTCGCACCACATCCGAAGCATTCAAAAAAACGGCCGCAGACACGACGGCAATCTCGAAAATTCTGCGTAACTTTGCGCGCAATTAAATCCATAACGTTTCGTACAGTTTATGTCGTTTATTGCAGATCGAGTAAAAATGGACGGACTGACATTTGACGATGTCCTTCTGATCCCGTCCTATTCGGAAGTCCTCCCCCGCGAGGTCAATCTCCGCACCAAGTTTTCACGCAACATTGAGCTCAACGTGCCTCTGGTATCGGCGGCCATGGACACCGTCACAGAGGCCCAGCTTGCCATAGCCATCGCACGCGAAGGAGGCATCGGTGTCATACACAAAAACATGACCATCGCCGAGCAGGCTCGTCAGGTCCACGCCGTGAAACGCGCCGAAAACGGCATGATCTACGACCCTGTCACCATCAAGCGCGGCAAGACCGTGCGTGACGCTCTGGCCATGATGGAGGAGTACCATATCGGAGGCATACCGGTGGTCGATGACGAACGTCACCTCGTGGGTATAGTCACCAACCGCGACCTCCGCTTTGAGCGCAACCTCGACCGTCCTGTCGACGAAGTGATGACCTCCCAGAATCTCGTCACCACCAAGCAGTCGACCAACCTCGAGGAAGCAGCCAAGATACTGCAGGAGCACAAGATCGAGAAACTCCCCGTGGTGGGTTCGGACGGCAAACTCGTCGGACTAGTGACCTATAAGGATATCACCAAAGCCAAAGACAAGCCCTATGCATGCAAGGACTCGCTCGGACGTCTGCGCGTGGCAGCCGGTGTCGGCGTCACCAACGATTCCATGGAGCGCGTCGACGCCCTCGTAGAAGCCGGAGTGGATGCCATAGTGATCGATACCGCCCACGGTCATTCGCGCGGTGTGGTAGGCGTGCTCAAGGCTGTCAAGGAAAAATATCCCCATATCGACGTTGTGGTAGGCAACATCGCCACCGGCGAAGCTGCAAAATATCTCGTTGAGAACGGAGCCGACGGCGTCAAGGTGGGCATAGGCCCCGGATCCATATGCACCACCCGCGTGATCGCCGGCGTAGGCGTGCCCCAGCTTTCGGCCGTCTACGACGTAGCCAAGGCACTCAAAGGCACAGGCGTGCCTCTGATAGCTGACGGCGGCATACGCTACTCCGGCGACATCGTCAAGGCACTCGCAGCAGGAGCCTACAGCGTGATGCTTGGCGGAATGCTGGCAGGTGTCGAGGAATCGCCGGGCGAGACAATCATCTACAACGGACGTAAATACAAGGCCTACCGCGGAATGGGATCGCTCGAAGCCATGGAGAAAGGCTCGAAAGACCGTTACTTCCAGGCCGGAGAATGCGATGTGAAGAAACTCGTGCCCGAAGGCATTGCCGCACGCGTGCCCTACAAAGGATCGCTCTACGAGGTAACCTACCAGATGCTCGGCGGCCTGCGTTCAGGAATGGGCTACTGCGGCGCCCCCGACATAGAGCATCTCCATAATGCGAAATTCACTCGCATCACCAATGCCGGCGTGGCCGAAAGCCATCCCCACGATGTAGCCATCACAAGCGAAGCACCCAACTACAGCGCTTCTCACCAGTGATCAGCCGCATAAGCCTGCTCGCAGCAGGACTGACCGTACTGTTTCTGCCGTTGCAGCCACGCGCTGCAGCGGCAGAACGCTTTACGCCGCTCACTGTAGGAGGAATAACTCTTGACCGCGAGGACTTCAACGAGGTTCTCGGCTCTGACACACGCCCCGACACCACAGCCATGCGGCTATTCGAGGAATACGCCCTGAGGCTTGCGGCCGCAGCCGCCGCAGGCTACGACCTGCGGCTCCGCGACCGGTCGTCCGAAGCGATCGTTGCACGTCAGACAGCCGTAGCTCTTACCGACAGCCGTGCGACAGACAGCATCGCGGCCACCGACACGCTCACTATATCGACACTGTTCGAAAGATGGCGCGACAGTCTTCGATGGGACTCGCCACGCTTCAAAGGGTCGATCGTAATGTCTATAAGCCGGGAGCTTGCCGATTCGGCTGCGACAATGCTACATGCCATGACCACAACCGACCACTATGAACGCAGAGCCATACTGATGCGAAGCTTCGGAAAGAATGTAAAACTGGTGAAACTGCTTGTCGGCCGGGGAGCCAACCGTTGGGCCGATCATGCCGTCTGGGGCGACACACTCCCCTCACCTACCGTTGCCGAGCCATGGGCTGCCGCCCGGATAGTCGACGGACATATACTGAACCGCCCCGAAGAGCCATCGGACGTTGCCGACCGTCTGGCAATCATGCATCACTCACACCTGCAACGGCTATATATCAAATGGCTGCGGTCGCGGTTTGCGATCAGATATAACGAACGACCGTAGACGATCCGATCTGCAAACGCAATCAAAACGGATCAAGCGTATCGGCCAAATGACAAAACAAGGTATCCTGTGCCAGGATCTGAATTCCGGCACAGGATACCTTTTATATTATCACGCATTAACGCTTATGCGCTTACGGCTCAGATGAGAGCGTGGCCTGTCATTTCGGCAGGCTGCTCCAGATCCATGATTTTGAGAATTGTCGGAGCCACGTCGGCCAGACGCCCGTCGGCTACCTTCACTCCGCTCTTCTCCGTTACATAAATGCAGGGCACCGGATTTAGCGAATGTGCCGTATTGGGTGTACCGTCGGCATTTATAGCGTTGTCGGCATTGCCATGATCGGCTATTATGATAGCCTCGTATCCGGCAGCCACAGCCGCGTCAATGGTGCGTCCCACGCATTCGTCGACAGCCTTCACCGCCTTTTCGATTGCCTCGTAGACTCCGGTATGACCTACCATGTCGCCGTTGGCATAGTTGACCACGATGAAATCATATTCCTCGCTGCGGATTGCCTCCACAAGCTTGTCGCATACCTCATAGGCGCTCATCTCTGGTTTGAGGTCGTAGGTGGCCACCTTTGGCGAAGCCACGAGAATACGCTCCTCGCCCTCGTAGGGAGCCTCGCGGCCACCGTTGAAGAAGAATGTCACGTGGGCATACTTCTCGGTTTCGGCGATATGAAGCTGTTTCTTGTCGAGCGACGACAGGTATTCGCCAAGAGTATTGCTTACATTCTCCTTGTCGAAGAGGATGTGTACTCCGGTGAACGATGCGTCGTAGGGAGTCATGCAGTAATACTGCAGATCCTTGACGGTGTGCATTCCGGCCTCGGGCATATCGTGCTGTGTGAGCACCGTGGTCAGCTCTTTGGCGCGGTCGTTTCGGTAGTTGAAGAATATCACGGCGTCGCCCTCCTTGATAGTGCCGTCGACTGCGGCATTATGGATAGGCTTCACAAATTCGTCGGTGATGTCGTTGTCGTAGCTCTGCTGCATGGCCGCCACCATATCGGTGGCCTGCTCTCCCTCGCCGTTGACGAGGAGATCATAGGCGATCTTCACGCGTTCCCAGCGCTTGTCGCGATCCATCGCGTAGTAGCGTCCCACAATCGATGCGATCTGTCCGGCCGATTTAGAGCAATGTGCCTGCAGAGCCTCGATGAATCCTTTGCCGCTGCGCGGATCGGTGTCGCGTCCGTCCATGAAGCAGTGTATGTAGACCTTCTCCAGACCATAGGCCTTGGCTATATCACACAGCGCGTAAAGATGATCGAGCGACGAGTGCACGCCTCCGTCAGAGGTAAGGCCCATGAAATGAATGGCCTTGCCCGTCTGCTTGGCGTAGCCGAAGGCATTCTTCACTTCGGGATTTTCCATAATCGAACCGTCGGCGCAGGCCTTGTTGATCTTCACAAGATCCTGATATACTACGCGGCCGGCGCCGATATTGAGATGACCCACCTCGGAGTTGCCCATCTGTCCGTCGGGCAGACCGACGTTTTCACCGCTTGCCTGAAGCTGCGAGTGAGGATACTTGGCCATGAGTTTGTCCCATGCCGGAGTCGGTGTGGAGTAGATCACATCGCCCTTGGAGTGGTTGCCGATGCCCCACCCGTCGAGAATCATGAGTAATGCTTTCTGTGACATATCTGTTCTGTTACAAGTTTGTTGTCAGTTTTTACGTATGCAAAATTACATAAATCAGTCGGAATAATCCAATCTCTCGCCAAATAACCGACCAACCTACATCAAAAAAACACTTTTGGCACACGACTGACAGACCGACGTCTTTTCCGGTCAGGGAACGTGTCTGTGTCTTTTCAGTTTATGCCGGATATCATTCGCCAAACTCATTTTGCTGACGTTCGACCTCAAGCAGTCTTGCTGCTCTCTTTTCGAGTGCCATCCTTTCCTGATCATTATCTCTGACACCACAGTCGTCTGCCGACAAATACCGATCTCTGTCATCAAGAAAGCGCGCATCCTTGTCATAGTAGATCATATTTACGTCAGAAGGCACGCTCACGATTGTCAGTTCGCCTGATATCGGGCGGTGTGTGCCACCCTTGGCCATTGAAGCGCGGACACGGATCGTTCCACTACGGAGAGTCGAACGAACTAAAATCGGAGCCGTGCCCCATTCGAGCCTTACATTGTCGCCTTCAGACCCTGTTATCAGCCGTCCCTCCCCCTCTATCTCGAAATGCAGCATAGAGTTGTTGAGCCGCTTGATACGGCCGTTTTTGTCGGCCACAGCTGCTATAACCGTCACAAAGTCGGAGCCATCGGCTTTAAGCGGTTCACCGCCGACTGTGTCGGTCCACAATATGATCTTTTCAGGTCGACGAGCCGGCCGCACCTTATGAGTCGCCACCACCTTGCCGTCCACAAGACCTTCGGCAAGAAGATATACGTCGTCGGGCTTACCGCTACGTGTCAAAGCTTTGTCGGCCATAAAATCATACACGCCATCGAACACCACCGGCGGATTTCTCATTCCGCGCCGCTTCATGACATCGCGACTGCTGACCATCGTCACTCCTCCGGAATTGAACGTCAGACGCACTTCGTCGCAGTTGGAATAAACCGTGACGTCACTTCCTGAAAACGGTGTCATCTCATGTGCTATCCACACCATCGGACCCGTACCGGCCGCATAGACCGAATCGGTTTGAACCGGACGCTGCGACATAAACATGTAGTAGGAGTATTTCGGCTGTCGGAAAGCATCCATTATACCGCCGTAGAATGGATCGGGATGATAGCCGCGCTGATGGTCAAACGAGTGCCACAGACATCCGCCGACATGCTGACGCGGCTGACTCATCAGGCTCTCGTAGCTTGTGACATTGTAGGGCGGACATGAATAATGCCGGGCCTGAATGCGCATCGGTTCCTCACCCCATGAGCGCGATACACGGCTCGGTGAATTGTGTGAACTCCAATCGTCGACATTGTCGCCCCATTCTCTGGTAAAATATGTCCGCGTTGGATCGATTTTGTCCGGGGCATCGCTCATCGACCTCGGGTGTGCGAACCATATCGGAAAATTCTCGCTCCCCCGAGCCTCACTGTCGCTTGCGCTGTAGCATCCGGGCCACGGATACTCCTCATCGACCGTAGCACGGGCCCTTGCCGCGAAATCCGACGGATACCAAGTTTCATTGAGGATCGGTTCCCATAGCCATACCGAAGGATGGTTGCGATCGCGCCTGACAAGATTGCGGATATCCGAAAACACACGCCGTCCGAATTCGGGGGCATCGTTCCAGAACTGCCATCCGGGAGTATTATCGATCACCAGCAGCCCAAGCTCGTCGCAGGCATCCATAAATGCCGGATCCTGCGGGCAGTGAGCATTGCGTATCACATTCAGGCCTGCATTCTTGAGCTTCAATGCATCACGCCTGTGGGCGCTGTTGCTGACGGCATTTCCAACAAGAGCGTAATCCTGATGGCGGTTTGCCCCGATCAGAGGCTCAGCATACGGCTCTCCATTGAGATAGAAGCCATCCTTGCCCCTGAACTCCAGACTTCTTATACCTATCCGCCTGCGATATCCGTCGACCGCACTACCCTTCCGGTCATATATTCTTACGTGCAGATTATAGAGATGCGGACTGCGCGGCGACCATAGCCGCGCATTGTCAACATTGAGTTTCGACGATATGGATGTCGCCTTGCCTTTTGCCACTTTTATATTGCCTTGTGTCATGGCAGCGGTATCACCGGCAGCGTCAATCAAAATGTATTCGAGGCGTCCGGAGAAATCCGTCCGGGCTTCGTTGCGTATATGCAGCCTTGTGTTGACGTCGGCTTTGCTTTCCCCGACATTGTCATACCATACGGCCAGACCGCCACCTGCCACGACGTTCTCATAGTTGGGATCCGTAATATGCAACCGGTCGTGCGCCACAAGCCAGCAGTCGCGATATATACCGCCAAAATATGCAAAATCGAGCATATCCTGAGGTTTACCGGGAGGATACGAGGGATCGTCGCTGTTATCAGTCATTACAGCTATCACGTTGTCGCCTTCTCTGTCTACGACGTCAGTTATGTCGGCCACCACGGGCAGATACCCTCCATAATGCCTGGCCACTTCCTTTCCGTTTACCCACACTCTGGATTTACCCATTATTGCCTCGAAATGCAGAAACAGTTTTTTGTCTGAAAGCGAATCGGGCAGACTGAAATGCTTGCGATACCACACGGGACCCTGATAGTTGACACATCCGCTTGCTTCCGACGGCAGGATCTCTACGCCGTGAGGGAGCGACACCACCTCCCAGGCACTGTCGGCAAACGCCTTGCAGTCCGCGCCACTGACATCACCGCGATGAAACCGCCACGCAGGATTCATGCTCGCGACGATCCGGCCTGTTCCGTCCAAAGGGAAAAAACCGGCCATTGAATATTCCGCTGTTGAGAATGCCGGCAAAACGGCCGCCATCATTCCGGCAAGAGCCAATATTATTCTTTTCATTCGATTAAAGGTAAGAAAAGTAGGGGTAGACGACGCATGACAAGCCGCGCTGTGTCATATTGCGCAATCCTCGCCTATGTCGTAATTTTATACTGCGATTATACTGCGACGCAAAAACAATGCGACAGCTTCGGAGCTTTGTCAACTACCGGAGCTGTCGCTATGATATTGTTGAAACTTTATCGTGTCAGACTTGCATTAGAGCTCATCTTTCTCGAAAACGATCTCTACATGCTCGCCGCTCTTGTTGCCCTTGTAGTCAAACTTCAGGCCTCTGTCAAGAGTCTTGATCAGATCGATGAAAGCCTTGTTGGAAGGCTGGCTGACAACTGTATTGTAGAGGTTCTTTTTCGACTCGTCGGCACCTTCCTTGATGGTGGCCATGTCGGAAACTTCCTCGTCGACGGTGTAGTTGTAGACCACGTATGCGTCGTCGAAGGTAAGCTTCATCTCCACGATACCGGGCATTTTCTGATCCTTGATCTGCTCGTTGATCTGCTCTACCACTTTTTCAAGAGCGGCATCCTTGGCGCCACTGCATGCAGTGGTGATTGTCATCATGGCTATTACAGCCACAACCAATAATTTAGTTATCTTTTTCATATTATTTTGTTTTTTAGCACTGCAAAATTAGCAATAATAATCTGTATTCTCTGCAAAATAATGCCGGCTATGTGTCGACTTGCTGGGCTTTTTGGCAGGTTTTAGGTCAGGGTTCCATGACAAACACAAGCTCGCCACCGGCCATTATTTCGTCGTGGGTAATGTAGTTCCGGTCGAGTTCACGGCCGTTGAGCGTCACTTTTTCAGGCTTCATTCCATCGCCGCGACGCACTATTGTAAATGTTCCTCCGGGCACTTTCACACTGGCTTGCCTGAAATGTGGCCGGCCGAACCAATAGCGTGCACCGGCAGGCTCTATCTGATAGAAACCGAGCGCCGACATCACCAGCCATGCCGACATCTGTCCGCAATCCTCGTTGCCCGACAGCCCTGTGCGGCTGTCATCATAGAGGGTGGTGATGACACGATTGGACAGCTCTGCCGCCTTGTCGGGGCGTCCGAGCATCGAATAAAGATAGATAATGTGATGGCTTGGCTCGTTGCCATGCACATATTGTCCGATCAGACCTGTGATGTCGGGCGATACGTTGCCCCGCAGACTCGAATCAGCCGTAAATAACGAATCGAGCCGCTCTATGGTGATCTCACGCGAGCCGAACTTCTCTACCAGGCCGTCTACGTCGTGCGGCACAAGCCATGTGTATTGCCATGCATTTCCCTCGGTATAGTCATTGTTGCGGTGGTCGACAAAATTCGGGTCAAAAGGCTCGCGCCATTTGCCGGCTCTGTCACGACCGCGAACGAAACCGGTCGACGCGTCGAAATAATGACGCCACGAGTGGCTGCGTCCGGTAAATTCCGCCGCCGTGGCAGTGTCGCCTGTAGCTTTTGCCGCATTGGCTATAGCTGCGTCGGCAATGGCATATTCCATGTCGTAGGACAGAGCCTCGTTGATAGCCTCCACCGGAGTGTAGCCGAGCCGTCGGCGTTCGCCGAGGCCGCGTGTGGTGTCGTTGGCCGTTGCGAGCATCGCTCTCATGGCACGCGCCGCATCGACACCCGGTGTGCGCTTCACAACAGCATCGGCCACCGGAATAATGCCCGGATTACCCACCATGCAATAATTCTCACAGCCCCAGAGATGCCACACCGGCAGATGCCCCTCTTTTTCATAAAGGTCGATCATGGAGTTGACTATCTCGGCGCTGCGCTCACGGTCGATGATCGACAGCAGCGGCAGATGAGTACGATAGGTGTCCCACAGCGACAGGATCGTATAGGCCGGAGCGGCACCGTAGTCATTGAACGTGGCCGGCAGTATCATCACATGATACATGGCCGTATAGAACTTGCGCAGCTCTGTGGTGTCGTCGCTCTTCACAGTCACACGCGCAAGCTCCTGGTTCCAGATGCTGTCGGCTTCGGCCGCCACGCGGTCGAAGTTCTTCCCGTCGGTTTCGACCCGCAGATTGGCTATCGCGGCCTCGACGGAGGTGGGCGATATACCCACCCTGACTGTCACCTGCGCTCCCTCCTTCATCGGAGCGAATGACACGCGGCCAAAGCGGTTTTCAAACCCGTGGAGCGTAAACTCGTCGAACGGCTCGGAAAATTCGGCCGCGAAATACACCTTCTGATCGTCGGACCATCCGGTCGAAAACCGGTGGCCTGCGATCATACGGTCGCTCATGGGCATCATCTCCGTATCGGTGGCGTTGTCCCAGCATCCGCCGTTCTGCAGATCTATGACTATCGCGGCCGAGTCGGTAGCCGGGAATGTGTAGCGGTGGAATCCGACGCGGTTTGTGGCGGTCATTTCGGCGAGAATGCCGTAGCGTGTCAGCGGCACGGCATAATAGCCGGCCTTGGCCACTTCCTCTGACCGGTCGGCATAGCTCCACATACCGCTTTCAGGATCATCATGGTTGCCACGGGCATAGGTCACCTCGCCGGTCACCGGCATCAGGGTGATGTCGAACAGATCGCCTACTCCGGTCCCCGAAAGATGGGTATGAGAAAATCCTATCACAGTGCTGTCCGATTCGTGGTAGCCCGAAGTCCAGTCCCATGCCTGAGTGATGCTCGTCGGTCCGAGCTGCACCATGCCGTAGGGGACGCTTGCACCCACAAACACATGGCCGTGCGCTCCGCTGCCGATAGTCGGATCGACATAATCGGTGAGCTGCGATACGCTGTCACGGGAGCCGCAGGAAGCGACCGTCACAGCCAGGGCTGCGGCGGTCATTGCAGTGTATCGGATTTTCATTTTTTAGGTGTTTGTCCGAGGTTAAACTTCAGTGTGCCACCCTTGAGAAGCTCGTCGTGGCTTATGCGGTATTTCTTCAGCGGCTTTCCGCCAAGAGTCATCGACTGTATGTATATATCCGAGGGCAAAGTCCTGTCGGCCTCTATCGTCAGCTTGCGGCCTTCGGGGAGGTCTATCTCCACTTCGTCGAACACGGGCGAGGTCAATGTATAGAACGGCTCGCCGGGACAATCGGGATACATCCCAATCATCGAGAACACAGCCCAGCCCGACATCGTGCCGGTATCATCATTTCCGGGGATGCCGTCGGGCTTTGTGGTGAAATATTTGCCGAGCAGTCGGTTGACCTCCTTCTGAGTGCGCCACTCCTCGCCACCGAAACGGCTGAACAGATAGGGATAGGCTATGTCAGGCTCATTGGCGGGATCATAGAGAGCGCTGTCCATCACCATCTGGAGTCTGTCGACAAACTTGCGCTTGCCTCCCATCAGCTTGACCAGTCCATCGACATCGTGCGGAACGAAGAAGGTGTAATTCCATGCGCTGCCCTCGTGGAAGCCCGGTACCACCTCGAAGTTCTCTCCCTGCCGGGGATCGAACGGCGACAGGAAAGTTCCGTCGGCGAGTTTCGGACGAAGAGTGCCGCTCTCTTTAGAATAATAATTCTTATATCCGAGCGAGCGCTGACGCAGCGTGCGGGCAAGCTCGGTGTCGCCACGCTGCTCTGCGAGCCATGCCAGAGCGGCGTCGGCCACGTAATACTCCAG
>NZ_PUED01000084.1 GCF_003024925.1 Paramuribaculum intestinale | reverse complement strand
CTTCGTCCATCACCTGCAGCAACAGGTTGAACACATCGGGATGAGCCTTCTCTATCTCATCGAGAAGCACTACCGAATACGGACGGCGGCGCACCTTCTCGGTCAACTGTCCACCCTCTTCGTAACCCACATATCCCGGAGGAGCGCCGACAAGCCGCGACACAGTGAACTTCTCCATATACTCGCTCATATCGATGCGTATCAGCGTATCGGCCGAATCAAACAGGTATTCCGCAAGCTTCTTCGCCAGATGCGTCTTGCCTACACCTGTCGGTCCGAGAAACATGAAGGTACCTATCGGCTTGTTCGGATCTTTCAGACCTATGCGGTTGCGCTGTATAGCCTTCACTATCTTGCTTATAGCTTCATCCTGACCGATGATGGCATCCTTGAGTCTCGGCCCCATCTCTTTCAGACGCTTCCCTTCGGCCTGCGCAATGCGCTGAGCCGGCACACCGGTCATCATCGCCACCACCTCGGCCACCTTGTCCTCATCAACCGTCTCGCGGTTCTCCTGAAGATCCTTTTCCCATTTCAAACGCGCCTCATCGAGTCGTACCTTGAGCTGCTTCTCCGCATCGCGGTACTCCGCCGCACGCTCAAAATCATGCTCACGGGCCGCCATCAGCTTGTTGTTGGCCGTTTCGGCTATCGCATCCTCGAGGGAAGTGATCTCATCGGGCACTGCTATATTGGTGATATGCACCCGCGATCCGGCTTCGTCAAGCGCATCGATGGCCTTGTCGGGGAATGTCCGGTCGGTGACATACCGCTCTGTCAGACTCACGCATGCCTCCAGCGCCTTCTCCGTATAGCTGACATTATGGTGCATCTCATACTTGTCCTTGATGTTATGCAGTATCGTCAGAGTTTCCTCTGGCGTTGTCGGCTCCACCATCACCTTCTGGAAGCGGCGTTCGAGAGCGCCGTCCTTCTCGATATTCTTGCGATACTCGTCCAGAGTCGTCGCACCGATGCACTGTATCTCGCCACGCGCCAGCGCAGGCTTGAGCAGATTGGCCGCATCCATCGAACCGGCCGCATTACCGGCTCCCACGATAGTGTGAAGCTCATCGATAAACAGTATCACATCGCGGTTTTTAGCCAGCTCGTTGAGTATAGCCTTAACACGCTCCTCAAACTGACCGCGATACTTCGTGCCGGCCACAAGCGAAGCCATGTCGAGCGATATCACCCGCTTGCCGAACAACACACGCGACACCTTGCGCTGCACTATCCTAAGAGCCAGCCCCTCGACTATCGCACTCTTACCCACACCGGGCTCACCTATCAGCACCGGATTGTTCTTTTTGCGACGGCTCAGGATCTGCGCCAGACGCTCTATCTCCACCTCACGGCCAACCACCGGATCCAGACGATCCTGCTCGGCGGCACGTGTCATGTCGTTGCCGAATTTGTCGAGCACAGGAGTATCGCCACCCTGACCTTTCGGCTGCTGGGACGAAGAGCGCTGATTCTCACCACGCTCCTCCGGAGCATCGGGTGCGTCATCCTCATCATCCTCGTCACTTCCGGTATATGCGCTCTCCGCACCGGAAGGCTTGCCGGTGAGCTGACTGTAGATGGCATCATACGTCACACCGGCCTGAATAAATGCATTCATGAAATCCATCGCTTGCGTTTCGGGGTTATGGAATATGGCCAGCAACAGATGCTCCACGTCGACCGTATCGTTTTTCAGCATACGCGCTTCGAGCACACTGAGCTTTATCAGACGGTTGGCTATGTCGCTCACCGACACACTGGGCGTCGCCCCTTCGGTGCCATGGTTCTCGAGAGCCGATTCAAAGAGATATTTATCGAGATGCTGCTGCAACTCATAGGCCGAGCTACTGCCTGAAGCCCGCTCCACCAGTCTGAACCCTTTGCCGGAAGCATCGCTTATGATTGCCATAAGGATATGCTCCGGACGTATCACACCGGTATTGTGGCGCAAAGCCTGCTGAGTGCTCTCGTTGAGCACCTGCTTGAGCTCGGCTGAAAAATTGGTTTCTGTCATTAGCTTTCCTTTCTGTCCGGATCGGATGATCATTCACTGACTGCGCACAGGATTTTTCGCCTGACTCGCTACCGTCACCCGATGCCGGTTTGATTTGTTTTCGTATATTGCCGTAAAGTTAGCAATAATTGTGCCAACACGGGCAACTTTACATCACATCACGTGAAAAAATTCGTCACGATTCACCTTTTTTGCAAAATAATCGCTACCTTTGTATGATATTTAACAAATAGGAAAACAACGTAAATTATATCCCTACGTCTTTATGGCATCAGAAGATGATTTGATCAAAGAAGACCGCATCGACCGCATCGACATCAACGAACAGATGAAGTCGGCATATATCGACTACTCCATGTCGGTCATCGTCAGCAGAGCGCTACCTGACGTGCGCGACGGACTCAAGCCCGTACACCGCAGAGTGCTCTTCGGCATGAACGAAATGGGCAACACATCAACCAACGGCTACAAGAAATCGGCCAACTGTGTCGGAGAGGTGATGGGTAAATACCACCCGCACGGCGACTCGTCGATCTATGGCACTGTCGTGCGACTCGCACAGCCGTGGGCAATGCGCTACACGCTTATCGACGGACACGGCAACTTCGGATCTGTCGACGGCGACGGAGCCGCAGCCATGCGTTACACCGAAGTCAGGCTAAAACGCATCGGAGAAGAAATGCTCAGCGACATCGACTCAGAAACAGTCGACTTCCAGCCCAACTACGACAACACACGTCAGGAGCCGCTCGTGCTTCCGACTAGATTCCCCAACCTGCTCGTCAACGGAGCGCAGGGAATCGCCGTAGGCATGGCCACCAACATACCTCCGCATAACCTCACGGAATCCATCAACGCATCCATCGCACTGCTCGACAACCCCGAGATCACAATACCGGAGCTGATGGAGCATATCCCCGGACCCGACTTCCCCACAGGAGGCATAATCTGCGGCACCAAAGGAATACGCGACGCATTCTCCACCGGACGCGGACGTGTCATCATCAGAGCCAAAGCCGACATAGAGCACCACGACTCGCACGACAACATCATCGTACACGAGATACCTTACAACGTCAACAAAGCTCAGCTCATCGAATACATCGCCGAACTCGTCAACGAGAAGAAACTCGACGGAATCGCCGACATCAACGATGAGTCGAACTACAAAGGCATGCGCATCGTCATCAGGCTCAAATCCGACGCCAATCCCAATGTAGTGCTCACGAAGCTCTTCAAGATGACGCAGATGCAGGCATCGTTCAGCGTCAACACCGTCGCACTCGTCCACGGACGTCCACGCACCCTCAACCTCAAGGAAATGCTCGGAGCGTTCATCGAACACCGCCATGAGGTAGTGATCCGACGCACCAAATTCGAGCTGCGCAAGGCCGAAGAGCGCGCCCACATACTCGAAGGACTCATCATCGCATCGCAGAATATCGACGAGGTCATCAAGATAATCCGCGGATCGGACTCCACCGACGACGCCAGAGCACGACTCACCGAACGTTTCGGACTCTCCGACCGCCAGACAGCCGCAATCGTCGAAATGCGACTCAAACAGCTCACCGGACTGGAGCAGGACAAACTCCGTCAGACCTACGACGAAGTGCTCGCAGAGATCAACCGACTCAAAGAGATACTCGACAACGACGAGGTGTGCCGCGCAGTCATCCGCACAGAGCTTGAAGAAATACGTAACAAATACGGCGACGCACGCCGCACAGAGATCAACGCTCGACTCACCGGCGAGTCCAACCCGGAGGACGAAGTAGCCGACGACGACATGATCATCACCATATCCCACCTCGGATACATCAAGCGCACGCCGCTATCCGAATTCCGCGCACAGAACCGCGGCGGAGTCGGAGCCAAAGGCAGCGACACCCGCGACAAAGACTTCATCGAGCATATCTACCCCGCATCGATGCACAACTATATGCTCTTCTTCACCAACCGCGGACGGTGCTACTGGCTTAAAGTCTACGACATACCCGAAGGAGCCAAAAACACCAAGGGAAGAGCCATACAAAACCTTCTCTCTATCGAACCCGGCGACTCCGTCAAAGCGTTTATCCGCGTCAAAGGACTCAACAACAAAGATTTCGTCACATCGCACAATCTTGTGTTCGCTACCAAACGCGGCATAATCAAGAAAACATCGCTCGAAGCCTACTCGCGTCCGCGAGCCAACGGCGTCAACGCCATCATCATCCGCGAAGGCGACGAACTCATCGCTGTCGAGCTCACCGACGGCAACTCCGAGATCATCATGGCCAACCGTAACGGACGAGCCATACGCTTCCACGAAAGCAAAGTCCGCGAAATGGGACGCGTCAGCACCGGAGTGCGCGGAATGACACTCGACGGCGACGACGACGCACTCGTCGGCATGATATGCATGGAACCCGACACCGACAACACAGTGATGGTACTGTCAGAAAACGGCTACGGCAAGCGATCACCGCTCGACATTGACGCCACACTACCCGACGGAACCGTTGAACACCAGAATGTCTACCGCATCACAAACCGAGGAGGCAAAGGAGTGCGCACAATGAATATCACGCAGAAAACCGGAGCGCTCGTTGCCATCGAAAGCGTCAACGACGACAATGATCTCGTGATCATCAACCGTTCGGGCATCACACTCCGCGTAAGAGTGGCCGACATCCGCGTCATGGGCAGAGCCGCACAGGGTGTGCGTGTCATAAACCTTGAGAAACGTGGCGACGTTATAGCATCAGTATGCTGCGTCGATACCGACCCGGAGGAAGAGCACGAAACCGACACCGTGGAGATGCAGGCCGAAGTAATCGAAGAAGCTGTCGACGAAATGATCGACGAGATCTCCGACGACATCGTCAATGACGACGAAGAAGAGATCATCGAAGGCAACGATGAAACCGACGACACCGACAACTGAACGACCGAGATCCCTCATAAACAAACAACAATACCTTAATAATTATCTCAACCAACTGAAACGTTATGAAGAAAATCTCCCTTTTAGGCTTAGGGCTCTTCACCGCAATGGCTGCCACAGCACAGACCAACGTGGTCAACGACGCCAAGCACATGCTTGATCAGGCAAAGCCTGACTATGCAGCAGTGCAGAAGACCATCCAGCCCGCTCTTCAGGACCCCTCGACCGCCAATACGGCCATGCCCTGGTACATCAACGGCAAAGCAGGGTTCGGAATCTTCGACAACGCATATATGCAGGAAGCACTCGGCACACAGCTCTCGGCCGACCAGAAAAAGGCTGCCGGAGCCGGACTGCTCGAGGGCTATAACTCCTACATAAAAGCGCTTCCGCTCGACGTAGAGATCGACAAAAAGACCGGCGAGCCCAAACTCGACAAGAAAACCGGCAAGGCCAAGCCCGGAAAACTCGTCAAAGAGATGGTCAAGACCATGAAGGACAACTACATATCCCTCAAGACCGGAGGCATATATCTCTTCGACGTGCAGGACTATAGCGGAGCCTACGACGTTTGGGAAATGTACGTCAATCTCCCCTCAAGCAGCGTGCTCGGCGACGATGCACCCAAGGCTGAAGCCGACACACTCGTCGGACAGATCATGTATTATCAGCTGCTCGCCGCCCTCTCAAGCGACCGCAACGCCGAGGCTCTCGCCAAAGTGCCGCAGATCGAAAAGACCGGCTACAAAAACATCGATGTCTACGTCTACGGCATCGAGGCCGCACGCCGTCTCAACGACTCCATCGCACAGCTCGACCTCGCCAAGCGCGGATATGCCGAGTATGGCACACAGAACGTTTCGTTTGTCGGACAGCTCATCAACGAACACCTCCAGCACAACGATTTCGACGGATGCTACAAGCTCGTCAACGAAGCTATCGCAGCCACTCCCGACTCGATGGCCGCAGTCAAGAGCCAGCTCTACGACATACTCGGTGTGATCTACGAGCAGCAGGACAAGAGCGAAGCCGCCATCGAAGCATTCGACAAAGCCATCAGCATCGACGCCACACAGGGCAAGAACTACTACGACAAGGCACGCGTGATCTACAACCAGGCCGTCAAGATCGACGAGTCAATGGTCGACGCCCCCGAAAGCGAACGCAAAGCCAAGGTGGATCCCCTGTTGCTCGATGCCGCCAAGCTGTTTGAGAAAGCCTACGAGATCGATTCCACCAATCTCACCAACATCCCCTCGATCCTTTACCGACTCTACTATCGACTCGGAGCCGGATATGAGGAACAGGCTGAAACATGGAAGGACCGCTGATCAGTCCATTCGCAGTCAAATATAGACACTGACAATATCCCGGCCGGACACCCGCAAGAGCGTCCGGCCGGTTTGCCATAAAAACCCGCATAATACATGAAAATACTTATATCCGCGGCCATTGCCGCCCTACTGACCACAACAGCATTCACTTCCGCCGCCGCAACCGTCGACGTCACCCCGCTCCCTGCCCATATCACCGATGCCTCAGGTGAGATGATCATCACGCCGGCGACAACACTTGTCATTGAAGCTCCTAAGGACGACGCAGAACGCCTGCGCCGATACATCGACACCGAGTGGCGACACTTCCCGGCGTCCGCCGCCAAAAACACCTCCAGGATACAGCTACGCACCGTCGGCCACATCGACGGAGTCGACTCACCCGAAGGCTACCGGCTCTCAGTCACCCCAGACGCCACCATCATAGAAGCGACATCCGGAGCCGGACTCTTCTACGGCCTTCAGACACTCATACAGCTCGCCGACGGAACCGACACCATAACTGCCGTCGACATCACCGACTCTCCCCGTTTCGGCTACAGAGGCATGATGCTCGACATATCGCGACACTATCGCGACAAAAAATTCATATTAAAACAGATCGATGCTCTCGCACGACTGAAAATCAACCGTCTGCACTTGCATCTCACTGACGCTGCCGGATGGCGCATAGAAATCAAACGCTATCCACGCCTGACAGAGTATGCCGCATGGCGCCCCGAACTCACCTGGAAAGAATGGACCGACGGCGGAGCACGCTATGCCGAGGCTACCGACTTCAACGCACACGGAGGATTCCTCACACAAGACGACGCACGCGAGATCGTACGCTATGCCGCCGACCGATACATCACGGTCATACCCGAAATCGAGATGCCGTCACACTCCGAGGAACTCACCGCCACATTTCCCGAAATATCCTGCACCCACAACCCCAAGGGCGAGCCTGACGTCTGCGTCGGCAACGAACAGACATTCGAGATACTCCAGAATATACTCGACGAAGTGATGGACATATTCCCTTCTGAATACATCCACATCGGAGGCGACGAAGCATCTAAAAAAGCATGGAAAGAGTGCGACCTGTGCCACCAACGCATGACACAGGAGGGACTTAAGGATGTCGACCAGCTCCAGAGCTATCTCATCCACCGCATCGAACAATATCTCAATTCCAAAGGACGTTCGCTCATCGGCTGGGACGAGATCATGGAAGGCGGTCTTGCACCAAATGCCACTGTCATGTCATGGCGCGGCACGGAAGGCGGCATCAAAGCCGCACGCAGCGGCCACCAGGCCGTCATGTCGCCCGGAGGATACTGCTATCTCGACTCCTACCAGGACGCACCGGCCACACAGCCCGTTGCTATCAGCGGATATCTGCCGCTTCAGCGCGTCTACTCCTATGACCCGGCGCCCGACAGCCTCGGCATCGACGTCACCCGATGGATTACAGGCATACAGGGCAACCTCTGGACCGAATACGTCCCCACAGCACAGCATGCCGAATACATGCTTTGGCCCCGCATGATAGCCATAGCCGAAATCGGATGGACACCCCAGGCCTTGCGCTCGTGGGAATCATTCAGACCGCGGGCATTGAAAGTTGCCGACCATATGCAGAGCGACGGCTACACCGTCTTTGACCTCAGAGGCGAGGCCGGCAACCGACGCCAGTCGACACGTCCCGCAGAACATCTGGCAAAAGGCAAGAAAGTGACATACAACGTACCCTGGTGGAGCAATTACAACGCAGCCGGCGAAGCCACTCTGACCGACGGACTCCGTGGAGGCTGGAGCTATGGCGACGGACGCTGGCAGGGATTCCTCCATCGTGGCGACCAACGGGTTGACGTCACCATCGATCTTGAAAAACCGACCGACATCACATACGTCGGCGCCGACTTCATGCAGATCACCGGCCCCGGCGTATGGTTCCCCGCCAAAGTGGAGATCTCCGTTTCCGATGACGGCAAAAACTTCACCACCCTCACCACCATCGAACACAAACAGAAAGATTCCACCGGACTATCATTCAAGGAATTCTCATGGAGTGGCACCGCACGTGCACGCTACGTGCGTTACTGCGCGACATCCACCGAAGGATGTCAGTTCACCGACGAGATCATCATAAGATGATCTACCGTCAGTAGGCACACCGACTGCCACCGACCTACACGGATCCGGCCTGCGCGCACAACCATCACGCAGGCCGGATTGTTCTATTCTTGCATCAACAATATCACCCATGATCACTATCATCTATACACATCCCGACCCCTCAAGCTTCAACCATGCCATACTCTCGGCCATAACCGACATGCTTACCGGTCGCGGAGATGACTATCAGGTAATCGATCTGTATGCCGATGGCTTCAGTCCGATAATGACGCGCGACACTCTCGCCGATGACCGCTCCGGCCACACCGACGACCCATTGGTCAAACGCTATATCAAAATGCTGCAGCGCACCGACCGCGCCATCTACATCTTCCCCATCTGGTGGGGAATGATGCCGGCCATGCTAAAAGGTTTTATTGACCGCACTTTTATTAAAGGATTTGTCTACGACACCACCGACAACGGCGACATAATGCCACTACTGTCGGTCGAACGGACACTTATCGTCACGACCTCCGAAGGCCTTTCAGTCGACTTCGCGCCATTTGTCAGCGGCTACTTCGCCCCGATGATCCTGCAGCCTGCGGGATTCAACGGATGCCGGTGGATAAACTGCGACGAAACCGATACCGGTTCACCCGACATGCGCCGCGACTTCATAGGCCGCGTACTGCAGCAGATCTGACCGACGACATGCGTGCACGGCGCCTCATGGCCTGAATGCCGTAGGCCACTGCCACCGACATTAGCGGACTGAGATAGTTGAACACACACATCGGAGCGTATGCGAGCGTCGACACTCCGAGCACTGTCGACTGTGCCATGCCGCAGGAATTCCACGGTATAAGCACCGACGTCACGGAGATCGAGTCCTCCAGAGCACGTCCGAGCAACTGAGGCCGCTCACCAAGCCGTCGGTAGATATTGCGGTAAAGATTGCTGCCTATGATGATCGACAGATACTGGTCGCCGGTGGCACTGTTGAGAAACAGCCCGCTGCCTACTGTCGCCCCCACAAGGTGTCCCGTCGATTTCAGACGCCGGGCAAAACTCTTCGTGATAGCGCCGAGCATTCCCGATCCGAGCATCACTCCGCCGAAAATCATCGCGCTGCCTACCAGATACACCGTAGGGAGCATTCCGGCCACGCCACCGGTGGCTACCAGCGGATCCAGCATGGCTGAACCGGTCGACACTTCGGTGGAGCTAAACAGCACCCTCGCCCCGACACAGGCCATGGCCATCACACCGCCGTCATCACCTGCAAGCATCCCCACTATCTGAGGCTGACAGATATACATCACTGCCAGAGCCACACCTGAACTGACCGCAAGCGTCAGCGTTGTGCCCGCGCGCATGGCAAGCAGAGCTATCGTCAGCAGCGGCACCAGCGCAAGCCATGGAGATATATTGAAAGTAGAAGTGATCGCATCGCATATATCTGTCTGATCAAAGCTGCCGCTGACACCCGACATCAGCCCAACACAGGCAAAGACCGCAAGCGCTATCGCCATCGCAGGCACAGTTGTCACCATCAGCGAACGTATGTGGCTGAACAGCTTCACCCCCGTCGAAGAGGCGGCAAGAACAGTCGTATCGCTCAGCGGCGACACTTTGTCGCCGAAATAAGCGCCCGAGATAACCGCACCGGCTATCCAGGCCTCGTCATATCCCATCACGGTGCCGATACCCATGAAAGCAACACCGATCGTGGCTATCGTGGTCCACGACGTGCCGCTCATCACCGACACTACCGCCGATATGGAGCAGGCGAGAAAGAGAAACATCACCGGATTTAGCATATTCACGCCATAGTAGATCATGCCGGGCACCACACCCGACAGCATCCATGTCGCTCCAACCGTACCGATAAACAGCAGTACAGGCACAGCCGGAAATATCTGTCTGACGCTCTTGCGTACCCCGAGCATCAGCACCCTAAACCTGCGTGTAGTAGTGATCATTGTCAATGCCACGCAGACAGCCGAAGCGCCCAACAGCAGCTTATAGCCCATCGAGAGCACGTCGGATGCGCCGCGCGTAAGGATTACTACGGCCAGAGAAATCAAAAGAACCAATATGGGGATCAGCGACACGGCAAGTGTCGGATTATGCGTTGTTTGACTGTGTGTAAATTTCATTCCGTATTTTTATGCGTACAAAATTACACCGATTCCTCCGCCCTTGCAAATTTTCCTTTATAAAAATTCAAAACAAACACAAAAAAGCACGCACAAAAAGCATGACGGCGCGCCGTGACCATCGTCACTGCACGCCGTCATTATTCTTCGCTGCAGGCGAAATCACAGCAGGTCATTCCACACCACCCGCCATATTCCGCCTGCTTCGGTTGCGTGGTTTATTTCAGCTGAGTCTGCGGATCTATATTGGCCGCCTCTATATCCTTATAGTAACGGTAAGTACCCACCTTCAGCTCCTCGCAAGCTGCCTCGTCGGCCACGATGAGCGCCTTCTCATGCATCTGGAGAGCCGAGATAGTCCACATCTGGCTGATGCCGCCCTCCACGCCATGATGAAGCGCACGGCTCTTGTTGTGGCCGTTGACGATAAGCAGCACGCTGCGGGCCGACATGATCGTGCCCACACCTACCGTGAGAGCAGTCTTCGGCACGAGATCGACATTGTTGTCGAAGAAGCGTGAATTGGCTATGATTGTGTCGCGTGTCAGAGTTTTCATGCGCGTACGCGAAGTCAGCGACGAACCCGGCTCATTGAAAGCTATATGGCCGTCGGGGCCTACGCCTCCGAGGAAGAGATCTATGCCGCCGTAGCTCTTGATCTTCTCCTCATAGCGGCGGCACTCCTCGGCGGGATCCTCGGCATTGCCGTTGAGGATGTTGACATTCTCGCGGGGAATGTCTATGTGGCTGAAGAAATTCGTCCACATGAAAGTATAGTAGCTCTGTTCGTGGTCGCGGGGAATACCGCAGTATTCATCCATATTGAACGTAACGACGTTCTTGAACGAAACCTTACCCTCCTGATACAGCTTGATCAGATTGCGGTACATGCCCAGAGGCGAACTGCCCGTAGGGCATCCGAGAACGAAAGGATGTTC
>NZ_PUED01000083.1 GCF_003024925.1 Paramuribaculum intestinale | reverse complement strand
ATCAAGTACGGACAGGTCGATCCGCCCTCCGAGATACTTCGCACCGAGGCGCTCAACCGATGGCATTCCGACAAGTCGCTGCGTTTTGTGGTGACCTATCCCGAGGCTATGGCCGAAAAAGTGGCGTCGCGGTCCGATGTCGATACGCTCACCCTCAGGCTCGCCCGCGGATCGGTGGCGCCGATGACCGACACCGCCCGATGGCTGCGCGACAATGGTTTTCAGGAGGTCGACTACGTCTACGAGCCGGGGCAGTTCGCCATACGCGGCTCAATACTCGATATTTTCGGCTACAGCTACGAGATGCCTTATCGCCTTGACTTCTTCGGCGACGAGATCGACTCCATACGAACGTTCAACACCGAGACACAGCTCTCCGAGCAGCAGGTAGCGTCTGTGGCCGTTACTGCCAACGTCGCGTCGTCGGCACGTGGAGAGTCGCTGCTCGACTTCATCCCGGCCGACACGCTCATAGCGGTGCGCGACGCAGCTTACACTCTTCAGCGCATCGAGGCGGTCAGCAACGAAAGCTTCTCGCAAAGCTCGCTTCTCGCCGACGAGGGCGATGCCGACGCCATGCAGAAGGTGGTCGATCCGGAGGCGTTCGCCAAAGCGTTCGTCGGATTCGCCCGGCTGCTCTTCTCGGCCGCTGCCATGCCCGAAGGAAAGGAGCTGAAGGCGTCCATCGACTTCGGTTGCACCCCGCAGGGTGTCTACCACAAGAATTTCGACATCATATCCGAGTCGCTCAGCCATTTTCTGGCCGACGGCTACTCTATATGCATCCTCTCCGACAGCCCGAAGCAGATCGATCGCCTCAAGGCCATATTTGCCGACAGGGGCGACGATATACCCTTTACGCCGGTCGGCACGGCCATACATGCCGGATTTGTCGATCACCGTCTGAAGCTGTGCGTGTTTACCGACCACCAGATTTTCGACCGTTTCCATAAATACAGTCTGAAGAGCGACCGTGCCCGTTCAGGCAAGCTCGCTCTGTCGCTGAAGGAACTTAGCGCCATTGAGCCGGGCGACTATATAGTGCACGTGGATCATGGTGTGGGGCGATTCGCCGGACTGCTCCGCACTGAGGTGGGAGGCCACGTGCAGGAGATGATAAAGCTCGTGTATGCCGGAGGCGATACGATATTCGTTTCGATACATTCGCTCCACAAGCTCGCCAAGTATCGTGGCAAGGAGGGCATAGAGCCGAAGATCAACAAGCTCGGTACCGGCGCATGGAACCGCGTCAAGGAGCGCACCAAGGAGAAACTCAAGGATATCGCCCGCGATCTCATACGCCTGTATGCCGCCCGACGGCAGGAGAAAGGATTCAGCTTCTCGCCCGACTCGTATCTGCAGCGCGAGCTTGAGGCGTCGTTTATCTACGAGGATACTCCCGACCAGCTGACCGCCACGCAGGCCGTGAAGGCCGATATGGAGAGCGACAGGCCTATGGACCGCCTGATATGCGGCGATGTCGGATTCGGCAAGACCGAGGTGGCGATGCGTGCGGCCTTCAAGGCGGCCGGCGACTCGAAGCAGACCGCCGTGCTGGTGCCTACGACCGTACTGGCTTATCAGCACTACAATACGTTCCGTCAGCGGCTTAAAGATTTTCCCGTCAGGGTCGAATATATGTCGAGAGCGAGGAGCGCCAAGCAGGTAAAGGAGATACTGGCCGATCTGGCTGCGGGCAAGATCGATATTCTGATCGGCACCCACAAGCTGATATCCAAATCGGTTAAATTCAAGGATCTCGGACTTCTGATCGTCGACGAGGAGCAGAAGTTCGGAGTGGCCGTCAAGGAGAAGCTCAAGCAGATGAAGACCAATGTCGACACCCTCACCATGAGTGCCACCCCTATACCCCGCACGCTGCAGTTCTCGCTGATGGGTGCCCGTGACCTGTCGGCTATCACCACCCCTCCCCCCAACCGCTATCCGATTGTCACGACGGTCAGCGCGCTTACCGACGACACTCTTCTTGAAGCTGTCAACTTCGAGATGTCGCGCAACGGTCAGGTGTTTATTGTCAACCATCGTATCGAGGGACTATACGATCTCGAACGGATGATACAGAGGCTTGTGCCCGATGCCCGCACCATAGTGGCCCACGGACAGATGCCCCCCGAAAAGCTTGAAAAAGCCATAATCGACTTCGGCAACCACGATTTCGACGTGCTGCTCTCCACCACAATCATAGAGAGCGGAGTCGACATGCCTAATGTCAACACCATTATCATAAACAACGCGCACTGTTTCGGACTTTCGGAGCTTCATCAGCTGCGTGGCCGTGTGGGCCGAAGTTCGCGCAAGGCGTTCTGCTACATGTTTGTGCCTTCGTCGGTGCCGCTGTCGCCGACAGCGCGCCGCCGGCTGCAGGCCATAGAAAGCTTCAGCGAACTTGGTTCGGGAATACATATCGCCATGCAGGATCTTGACATACGCGGGGCCGGCAATCTGCTGGGCGCGGAACAGAGCGGATTTATAGCCGATCTCGGTTACGAAACATATCAGAAGATACTCAAGGAGGCCGTGACTGAACTTCGCACCGAGGAGTTTGCCGATGTAATGGCCGACACCCCCGAGGATCAGCAGGATTTTGTGGCCGACTGTGCCATAGAGAGCGATATGGAGCTGCTCCTGCCTGCATCCTACGTGCCGCAGGAGAGCGAACGAATATCGCTTTACCAGGAACTCGACAGCATAGAGCGCGAGAGCGATCTCGACGCTTTTGAAGAGCGTCTGCGCGACCGTTTCGGCGAGATTCCGCCTGTGGCGCGCGAGCTGCTGCGCATCCCCCGACTGCGCCGCATGGCACGTCGCCTCGGTGTGGAGAAGGTGGTTCTGAAGCAGGGTTCCATGTATATTCATTTTGTCGACGACACCAACAGAGCCTACTACGAGTCGGTGGCATTCGGCCGCATTCTCTCCTGGTTCCAGGCCAATGTGGCGCGATGTCAGATACGCGATCGTCAGGGCAAGCGTAGCTTCGTGATATCGCGTGTGCCGTCGGTGGAGGCTGCCGTATCTATATTCGATGCCATGATGAAGCTTGATCCGGTGCCGTCGGCGTGAACTTCGGTGATGTCGTGGATGTTATAATATCGTGACCGAATTTGTTTCCAATTAATATATAGATTCATGATCAGAAAATTTGTAACTGCCGCACTGGTAGTGTTGGCTATGACGCCGCTTGCGGCCTGCAGCGACAACGATGACGACAATCTCTCGCCCGACGCGGAGCTGAAGCAGGCTCTGTCGACTAAATACCCCGCCATGAAGGTGACAGGCTGGGAAAAAGTGAAGTCTTGGAGCGTGGCCGAAGGACGTATCGACGGTATCGATGCCGACGTATGGTTTGATGTGTCAAACCAGTGGGTCATGACCGAGTATGACTACGGACGCGATATAGCGCGTCTGCCGCAGCCGGTGGCCAATGCCATAGCCGGTGGCGATTTCCGCGACTGGACGGTCGACGATATCGACTATTACGAGCGCCGCTCGGAGAGCTTCTATCGTGTGGAGATGGAGACTCCCGGACAGCCCGATGTCTACCTGCTCTATATGCCCGACGGCGCTCTGCGCGGCACAACGGCGGTCGACACCGATGTCTATCCCGACTTCGTGCTTCCGCAGCCCATATTGCCTCCTGCGGGCAACTGATATGACATAGCCCGGGGATCTCGTCAGTGCGATCGCTTCCCGATGCCGGGGAGCGGATGTCCGGCGAAATGGTATGAAAACAGCGACTGCCGCTCTCTGATCGAGGGCGGCAGTCGTCGTTATTGATTGGATGCAAAGTGCGGCGTCAGTCGGCGCACTTTGCTTTGATGAACTCGCGGTTAAGACGGGCGATGTTGCTCAGAGGTATGTTCTTGGGGCACTCGGCGGCGCAGGCTCCAGTGTTGGTGCAGTTGCCGAAGCCGAGCTCATCCATCTTCCTGACCATGGCGCGGGCGCGACGCTTGCGCTCTACCTGACCCTGGGGCAGGAGGGCAAACTGGCTCACCTTGGCCGATACGAACAGCATTGCCGAGCCGTTTTTGCACGCTGCAACGCATGCACCGCAGCCGATGCAGGTAGCGGAGTCCATGGCCACGTCGGCAACCTCTTTCGAGATCGGGGTGGCGTTGGCGTCGGGAGCACCGCCGCAGTTGAACGAAACGTAGCCGCCGGCCTGCTGGATCTGGTCGAACGCGTTACGGTTGACGGTAAGGTCGCGGATCACGGGGAAGGCCGCCGAGCGCCACGGCTCGATGGTGATGGTCTCTCCAACGTGGAACTTACGCATGTGGAGCTGGCATGTGGTGATGCCCTGCACTGGGCCGTGGGGATGACCGTTGATGTAGAGCGAGCACATGCCGCAGATGCCTTCGCGGCAGTCGTTGTCAAACACCACCGGCTCCTCGTTCTGCTCCACGAGCTTCTGGTTGAGCATATCGAGCATTTCAAGGAAGCTGCTGCCTGTCGACACGTTGTCGAGGTGATAGTTGACGAACTGGCCGGGTTCCTTCGGACCGCGCTGACGCCAAACTTTCAGATTTACGCTTATAGTATTTTCCATTTCTGTGTTGCTTTTTTCTTGACGTTTTTACGACTTGTAGTTGCGGGTCTGAACCTGGATGGCCTCATATTTGAGGGGCTCTTTGAGAAGGATGGGCTTCTCGTCGTCGCCGGTGTATTTCCAGCAGCTGACGTACATGTAGTGTTCGTCGTCGCGCTTGGCTTCGCCGTCGGCGGTCTGATACTCTTCGCGGAAGTGTGCGCCGCACGATTCGTTGCGGTGCAGAGCGTCGATTGCCATCATGCGGGCCATCACAAGAAAGTCCTCCAGACGGAGAGCCTTCTCAAGCTCGGTGTTGAGGTCGTCGGCGCTGCCCACGATGCGGAGGTCGGTGTAGAACTCCTTGCGCACCTCCTTGAGCTCCTCGATCGCTTTCACGAGGCTCTGGAGTGTGCGTCCCATGCCCACGAGATCCCACATGATGTGACCCAGACGCTTGTGGATCTGGTCGGGGCTCTTGGTGCCCTTGATGGCCATGAGGCGCGCTATACGGTCGCGTACGCCCTTCTCGGCTTCGTCAAATTCGGGATGCTTGGTGTCGAATGTCGAGCGGCTCACCTTGATCTGGTCGCTCAGATAGTTCTGGAGAGTGTAGGGGAGCACGAAGTATCCGTCGGCGAGTCCCTGCATGAGAGCCGATGCTCCGAGGCGGTTGGCGCCGTGGTCGGAGAAGTTGCATTCGCCGATGGCGAAGAGACCCTTGACGGAGGTCTGCAGCTCGTAGTCCACCCAGATGCCGCCCATGGTGTAGTGCGAGGCGGGGAAGATCATCATCGGAGTTTCGTAGGGGTTGTCGTCGGAGATCATCTGATACATGTCGAAGAGGTTGCCATAGCGGTCACGCACCACGTCGGCTCCCAGACGCTCGATGGCATACTTGAAGTCGAGATATACGGCGTTGCCCGTACCTACGCCGAAGCCGGCGTCGCAGCGTTCCTTGGCGGCACGGCTGGCGATGTCGCGGGGGCAGAGGTTGCCGAAGGCCGGATAGCGGCGCTCCAGATAGAAGTCGCGGTCTTCGTCGGGTATGTCGGTCGGTTTTTTCTTGCCGGCGCGGATAGCCTCGGCGTCCTCTTTCTTCTTGGGCACCCATATGCGGCCGTCATTGCGGAGCGATTCGCTCATGAGGGTGAGCTTCGACTGGTCTTCGCCGTGCACGGGTATGCAGGTGGGGTGGATCTGTGTGAAGGCGAGGTTGGAGAGGTAGGCGCCTTTGCGGAATGCCTGGATGGCGGCAGAGCCGTTGCAGCCCATGGCGTTGGTGGAGAGGAAGAATGTGCGTCCGTAGCCGCCGGTGGCGAGCACCACGGCGTGGGCGGCGTAGCGCTCCAGTTCGCCGGTGACGAGGTTGCGCACGATGATGCCGCGGGCGCGTCCGTCGATTATTACGACGTCGAGCATCTCACGACGGTTGAACGAGCGCACCTGACCCTTCTCGATCTGGCGGTTGAGCGACGCGTAGGCGCCGAGCAGCAGCTGCTGTCCGGTCTGACCCTTGGCGTAGAATGTACGGCTCACCTGGGCGCCGCCGAAGGAGCGGTTGGCCAGCAGACCGCCGTATTCGCGGGCGAAAGGCACACCCTGCTGCACGCACTGGTCGATGATGTTGTTCGACACTTCAGCCAGACGGTACACGTTGGCCTCGCGCGAACGGAAGTCGCCGCCCTTTACGGTGTCATAGAAGAGGCGGTAGACGGAGTCGCCGTCGTTCTGATAGTCTTTGGCTGCATTGATACCGCCCTGTGCGGCGATCGAGTGAGCGCGACGCGGGCTGTCCTGAATGCAGAAGTTATATACGTTGAAGCCCAGCTCGGCAAGTGTCGAGGCTGCTGAAGCGCCGGCGAGGCCGGTGCCCACCACGATCACGTCGAGATTGCGTTTGTTGGCGGGATTTACGAGCTTCTGGTGGGCCTTGTAGTTGGTCCACTTGTCGGCTATGGGACCCTCGGGTATCTTGGAGTCTATCTGATATTCGGGGAGCTTGGAGGACTCGATGTCGGCGTAATCCTTCATTATGGGTGTAGAGTCGATCATGCCCTCTACGCTTTTGATATCTGCCATATTTGTGACGTTGTGATGTTTATTCTGATATTACTTTACGCACTCCGTGTGATGGCCGTGACCCTCGCAGTCGGTGTGGCCGTCGCAGTCGGTGTGGATGATGCACACGGCTTCCTGAGAAACGGCTGCCTCCGGGCATACCACGCTGGTGGCGTAGTCGCGGCAGGCTTCGTCAAACGAGGTGGAGTTGGCGCGAACGGTGAACACTATGGCCTGGGCGATGAAGAGAGCCACAACGATGGAGCTCCACCAGAGACCGATGCATTTGAGGCGTTTGATCCAGATGTCGTTGTTCCATCCGCAGGTCTGGAACATTGACCAGAAGCCGTGGTTCATGTGGAACCAGAGAGCCACGAAGCCGATGATGTAGACGATCGGAGTCCAGATCTGGCTGAAAGCGATGTGGAGGAACAGGCTGCCGGCAGCGGGAGGAACGGCAACGCCGTCATGGACATACTCGCAGTGGATGATCTCGGCGAGCTGCATCTTGGCCCAGAACTGGATCAGGTGAACGGCCAGGAAAGCGAGCACCACGATGCCCAGGACGAGCATGTTCTTCGACGACCACTCTACCTGAGGCTGGCTGCCGTTTACCTGATAGCGGTCGGCACCGCGAGCCTTGCGGTTCTGGACGGTGAGCCAGAGCGCGTAGCAGATGTGGATGATGAAGAGAGCTGCGAGACCCATTGATGCAACCAGAGCATACCAGTTGGCACCCAGGAAGGCGCAGATCATGTCATAGGCTTGAGGCCAGAAGAGCGCCACGCCGTTCATCAGTGCGTGAAACGTAACGAATAGGATAAGGCAGGCTCCGGTGATTGACATCACGAGCTTCCTTCCTATAGATGAGTTGGTTAACCACATAATGAAAGTGTAATTTAATTATTTGATTTTATGATGGATTTTCAGTAGCCTGGCATTTGTCGTTTGACCGTGTTTTATCTTGATTTTCCTATGCATTATCAGTAGATAAAACCGGTGCAAGTGCAAAATTAAGCGAAATTAACCATTCCTGCAAAAATATTTGGACTCTCCAACAATATTATTTGGTAATTTTGCGGAAACAAGAAGCACGTGGATTTTGTTTCCCGGTGCATGACCAGTCAATCACATCATTTCAACACACAGATGACACTACGCAATTTCATCGCAGCAGCCGCAGTGGCGCTCGGCGTATTTGCCGCAGGAGCCGCTGTCAACGTCGTGCCGCGTCCGGTATCGGTAGAGGAGCATGACGGACAGTTCACACTTACCTCAAAGACATCCATCGGCTATGCCGAAGGCCTTGAAGAGTATGCCATGTATCTCGACAGCATCCTGTTGCAGTCGACCGGATATGAACTGCCGGTCGTGGCCGGTACGTCCAAGGCCGCTATCGCGCTCAGCATCGACAGCGCCGCAGTAGGCGCATCGGAGGGCTATCGTCTGGAGGTGGGGCGCAAGCGCATCACTGTGGTCGGCGCCGACAGGGGAGGCCTGTTCTACGGATTGCAGACATTGCTGCAGCTCTTCCCGGAGCAGATACATTCCGACCGTCCGGCAAGAAACGTGGAGTGGAACGCTCCATGTGTGAGCATCTTCGACGCTCCCGAGCGCCCGTGGCGCGGAATGATGCTTGATGTGGCGCGCTATTTCCACGATGTCGATTATGTGAAGCATTATATCGACATGATGGCGATGTATAAGCTCAACAAGCTGCAGTTCCACATGATCGACGATTCGGGATGGCGCATGGAGAGTAAGAAATATCCGCGTCTGACGGAAGTGGGCGCATACGCCGGAACGGGTCCGTCGCGCCTCGGAGGATATTACACTCAGGATCAGATCCGCGACATCATAGAGTATGGTCGGCTACGCAACGTCGAGATTATTCCCGAGATAGAGTTCCCGGCTCACATACTGTCGGCTGTAGTAGCCTATCCGTGGCTGTCGTGCACAGGTCTGCAGCATGAGCTGCCGCGTCAGCATTTCATCAGTCGCGATCTTCTTTGCGTGGGCAAGGAAAGTTCCATGAAGTTCCTCTTCGACATACTCGATGAAACCGTCGAGCTGTTCCCATCCAAGTACATCAACATAGGTGGCGACGAGGCTGTCTACGACCGCTGGAAGGAGTGTCCCGACTGTCAGGCGCTGCTCAAGCGCGAGGGGTTGTCGAAGGCTTCGGAGCTGCAGGGATGGCTGACCGATACGGTGGCGCGCATGATGGCCGACCGCGGACGTACGGTCATAGGATGGGAGGAAATCATCACCCGGGGCGATGTGTCGACCCCTGTTGTGGCGCTGATATGGCACAATGTGGCCGATTCGGTGTTCGCTTCCTCCAAAGGTCATCAGGCTATTCTGACTCCGGCCACACACATGTATCTCGATTTCCCCGAAAGCTCCACTCCCGGCGAGATAAAGGCTGCCGGATGGATGCCGCCGATATCGCTCGAAAAGGCCTATTCGATGCCTGTCAACGACTATTCCGACAGCTCGTCGGTGATCGGCGTGCAGGGATGCCTGTGGAGCGATCAGTTTATTCACGGCACAGTGCTTCAGGAACTGCCGCAGCTCGACGAAAACCGTTCGGAGGCCTATGTCGACTATCTCACCTTCCCGCGACTGCTCGCAGTGGCCGAGGTGGCATGGGATAAGGAAAGCCGCCGTTCGTGGCCCGATTTCCGCCGCAGGGTCATGACACATTTTGGTCGCCTCGACGCCATGGGCGCTGCCTATCGTGTGCCGGAACCGTCGATAACCTCCATGAAGGAGCTCCCCTCGGGTGAGTGGGAGTTTGTGCTGGAGCCGTCGATCGAGGGGAGCGAGATCCGCTATACCACCGACGGCACGTATCCCACCGTCCATTCAGCGCTTTATAAAGGCGGCAAGGTGGTAGCGCCCTCCAGATCCGATTTCCACGCTGTCACGGTCCATGGACGCAGGGTGTCGCTTCCGACATACTTCGCCCCGGATTATTCGCGTTACGAACGCTATGGAGCCATAGCGGGGCAGTGGCAGCCGCTTCAGGTGCAGACCGTCGCCACGCCATGGAACATCGACGTCATAGGCAAGATCTCGGGCAACGGATCGTATGAAATTACTTTTATCCCTGAAAAGGGAGGCGACATACACTTCGGACGCCTGAAGCTCATGAAGCGCGACGAGCAACTCGCTGATGTCGATGGCGACTATACTGTCAAGCCCGGACAGACGGCCACCTACCGGTTTGATGTCGATGCGTTCGAAGCCGGCACTCCGTTTACAGTCGTGGTGGAGCGCAACGGTGTCGGATCCAACGAAACTTCCGGTCTAGTGTTTATCCGTAAGCTCTGATCGGTTCATTGCCGCAGGAAGTCGGCGAGCACTGTGGCATTGTTGTGTATGGTGTCTTTCGAGCCATAGAGCAGTGTGACGCGAGGCCGCCCGGCTATGTCGCGGCGCAGCTGAAGAGCCGTCGGGTTTGACCGTAGCTCATCGGTGTAGCGCCGGACGAATTCCTCCCACCGGCTGTCGGGGTCGGCGTGAAACCATTCGCGCAGCGTGGTTGACGGCGCTACGTTTTTGACCCACAGGTCATAGTGGAACGATTCTTTCGATTCGCCACGTGGCCATAGCCGGTCGACGAATATGCGGTAGCCGTCGTCGGCAGTGCTGCCGTCGGGATCGGAGTACACTCTGCGTGTGATTATCTTCTGCATGTTATAAAACTGTTAAAGCGATCAGCCGTGCCTGTGTGATGACGGGCACGGCTGAACTGCATTTTGTGTCAGGGGCTCACTATTGTATGTCGGGGCTGGCTGTAAACTGGCCTGTGCCTGATGATGTATCCTCGTCGGGAGCGGTGTCGGGCAGATCCTCTGCGGTCGGCACCACGATCAGGTCGAAGGCCATATATCCGGTTGCTATCTCGCAGTCCACCTCGGCTATGATCATAGACATCGACATGACATGCTTGCCGGGGGTAAGCTCGGAGGTATCGATCGATATGTTGAACGGCGACAGGTTGGTGGCGCCGAGCACCCATCCGTCGAGTCCGTAGGTGACGGCCGTGATAGCGGCTTTCTTGCCCTGGCGCAGCGGAGTGCAGCTCACTGATGTGATCTCAAACGGTTCGCCGGCCACGGCGTAGATTGTGCCGTCGATCTTTTTCGCTCCGGCATATTCGATGTTGATGTCTACGGCAGGCAGATCCTTGTCGTCGTCGCTGCAGGCTGTCATGCCGAGCAGCGGCAGGGCGGCCATCAGAAGGTGTATGATCTTTTTCATGATTGTGTGGTTTGTAGTGTTTAGTTTCTGAACACGAGTCCGGCGTCGTCCCCCTCCTGATAGTCGATCACTATCGGATGGTCGCGGTCTACTTTCTGAGCCAGGATGTCCTTCGACAGCTGGTTGAGCACCAGGCGGTGTATGGCGCGTTTCACCGGGCGGGCGCCGAATTCAGGATCATATCCCTCCTCGGCCAGGAAATGGAGCGCGGCAGGCGTCACTTCGAGTGTCACGCCGTTGGCGGCGAGCATCTTCTGTATCGACTTGATCTGCAGCCCTACGATCTCCTCTATCTCGGCCTCGTTGAGCGGGGTGAACATTATGATCTCGTCTATGCGGTTGAGGAATTCCGGCCGTATGGTCTGTTTCAGCATCTCGAGAACCTCGTTCTTTGTGGTTTCGATGGTTTCGGCGCGGTTCTCGGGCGTCATCTTCGAGAAATTGTCGCGAATCACGTTCGATCCCATGTTGGAGGTCATGATGATGATGGTGTTCTTGAAGTTGACAAGACGTCGCTTGTTGTCGGTCAGACGTCCGACGTCGAGCACCTGCAGCAATATGTTGAACACGTCGGGATGCGCCTTTACGATCTCGTCGAAGAGCACAAACGAGTAAGGTTT
>NZ_PUED01000082.1 GCF_003024925.1 Paramuribaculum intestinale | reverse complement strand
GTTATCTTCTCATTAGGGATGCTGAATACGAAAGTTTTACGCAGTCTGTAAAGGAAATGATTCCTAATGGAGAAGATAAGTATTATCCAATCCTCGTGAATTATTCATCAGATTTTTATGCATTGAAAGTATCGGAAGGTAAAGAAAACGGAATTTTCCTGATAGAACACGATGCTGATGGGCCAACAAAGATTCATCATTCTTTTGAGGACTTTCTTCGTACTATAATCGCTTGCTATAAGGAAAAAATCTATTTTTTGGATGATGATGGGTATCTTGATATGGACTTTGACGAAGAACAACTTATCGGCCAAAAGTATAATCCCGATATTGACTACTGGTTTGAAGATTAAGAGCAAAGTAGGTCTCTCCCAAAATACTGATGAGAATTTATCAACCGAGAGAGTCGATGCGTCCGTAAGTGCGCTATTACCTGGTGCTGGAAAGCGATGTGGACGGTGCACATGCCTCTCGCTTCCTTGGCAAATTACAGGATGTAATCAACTCCATTTAGTCAAATTACGTTTGACCGCCTTCAAATTATTGCGTCCCCACTCCGAGAGCTGATTGAGTATGGGTATAAGAGTTCTACCCAAATCGGTTAACTCGTATTCTGTGCGAGGTGGCACCTCGGCATATAGGATTCGCTTTACCAATCCGACTGATTCAAGTGTTTTCAGATGTCCTGACAATACCTTCGGAGATATGTCGGGGATTGCCCTTGACAATTCGTTGAAACGCATTACGCCGAACTCGTCAAGTATGACAAGCAGGAGCATCGACCACTTATTTGCGAAATGTGCTATCACGTTCCTCATGGGGCACGTGGCAACACATGAATATTTTTCTGAAATTTTTTCGTTCTTCATCTGTCTGATACTGACTAAAAGTGAGTTTGAAGTAAGTGGCTACTTTGGAAGTAACCTCTTGCATGGCAATATTTTGATATATAACTTTGCGCTATCCAAAGGGTAGCAGTTATCCTTTGCAAAGTTAACACAAACATAATAAACCCACAAATTATGACTGAAATCAGTATCAGCATTCCAGCATCGGCTCAACCTTCAGGCAAGGCTGTGTTCGTGATGCTTGGAACAGGCTTCGATGAAATCGAGGCTCTGGCACCCGTCGATGTCATGCGACGTGCCGGGATGGAGGTATTCACCGTCTCTATGACAGAGAACAGACTTGTAAAAGGAGCCACAGGCAACCATGTCGTTGCAGACATGTGTGTTTCCGATCTGTCTCCCGACCGGATAGACTGGCTCATATTCCCCGGTGCAGACAAATCGGAGGATGCGGTAAACCTTGACGAAATGCTGAGCGAGCTTGTGAAAGCCCATTGGGAAAAAGGAGGCAACATCGCCGCTATATGCGCCGCTCCGGCTTTGGTGCTTGGTCCGCTCGGTATCATCAACGGGGTAAAAGCCACCGGTTATCCGTTCCTCAAAGAAGACTTTGAAAATAATGGCGGGATATACTCTGAGGAGCCAGTGGTAATTGGTGACCGCCTGATAACATCCAAGGGTCCCGGAACAACCCTCGAATTCGCACTTGCCATTGTTCGCAAGGCAAAGGACCCGGATATGGAGAAGGCACTCCGTGAAGGTATGGTGATAGGTCATAGCTGACAAATGAATTTAACCTTTGAAAAGAGAATGTCCTAATCATAACAATGATTGGTCATTCTCTTTTTGCTGTCAGCATATACCCGATGCCTCGTTGATTTATCAGTGATATCGACGGATCATAACGCAGGTAATTACGAAGTTTGTGTATGAACCCATGTAGCGAATTACGACTGTATGGGTCATCGCGTTGCCATACAAGTTGCATCATAGTGGAAGCGTCGACAGTGTGGCCGACATTTACAATCAGTTCCTTCAGCAGTTTTGCTTCAATCAGCGACAATTCTATGCCTCCTGTGTCCTTATGCGAAAGTATTTGTGTAGAAAGGTCTAAGGTATAGTCTCCGATTTCAAATTGATTATCCTCCTTTATGACATTTTTTCGGAGCAATGCCTTGATGCGGACTATCAATTCGAGCATCTTGAAGGGCTTTTTAAGATAGTCATTGCCGCCAAGTTCAAACCCCTCCACAATGTCGTCAATCTCTGATTTTGCTGTTAGGAAAAGCAATGGCACATTCCGGTTTATCTGCCTGATTCGCCTCCCCATCTCAAATCCGTCCATGCGTGGCATCATCACGTCGGCGATGATAAGGTCGGCTCCATGTCGGGTAAACTTCCGAAGACCATCCTCACCATCTCCGGCTGTCATGACTTCAAAACCGTCACGCTGCAAAGTTTCTGAAACAATCATCGACAATGTCGAGTCGTCTTCCACCAATAATATCCTGTCTTTCATTGATTACTGAATTTAATTGTGAATTTGCTCCCTTTTCCGGATTTGCTCTCTACGCCGATTGACCAACCGTGTTTGTCAATAATGGATTTAACATAGAAAAGTCCTATGCCATAACCCCGCACATCACTTCTGTTACCGTGAGGCACGCGATAGAATTTACTCCATATTTCGGGTAAGGATTTATCTGGGATGCCGATTCCATTATCAGCTACATACATGCCATTGGCATCTGCCTTGATTATGATAGAAACCGATTCTCCGGAGTATTTGATGCTGTTATCTATAAGGTTGCCGATTACATTTGAGAAATGCGATGGATCTGCTTCGACAGTGGCATCACCCTGACATTCCAATATGATATCACACGGTTTGTCTGCCTTCAGCTTTTGCTGCTCTATGATGTTGGCAAGGAAATCCCGCAGGCGTATTTTCTCTTTTGCCATAGTAAGATGCTTACGTCGTTCCATACTCATGGCGAGAATATTCTCGACCAGACCCGATAGTTTCGAGAGTTGGTCGAGGGCTGCTGTCAGATATTTTTTTGTGCGCTCTTCATCCTGTGGGTCAGGGAACTGAAGCAACGAATCATTTGCCGCATAGGCGATAGCAATGGGTGTTTTCAGTTCGTGGGTCATATTGTTGGTAAAGTCATCCTTCATCTCCTCAATGGTTCGCTGACTGGCTATTACATGCAGAAGATACCAAAAACCGAATGTCAGCGCCAATGCTATAAGGGCAGATGTAATTATTACACCCCCCATCTCTCTCAGTATATTGTTTGTCAACGGAGATATATAGGCATAGTATGTCAGTTCTCCATTTACTCTATATTCTATTTCCCATAAGTCCGATGAATACTCCAATGTACCACCTGGGACTACAATATATACCTCCTCGGGATAATAGCCTGAAAAATTAAGGTCGCGGCGAAAGGCTTCCTCCATTTTGAACACATCCGGGTCTCCGATTCTTTCGGAATAACTGCCGTCATGAAGGTATTGTGCAATCATCGACATAATCTGCCTGTCAACGCGACGAAACCTCTGAGAGTAATTTAATTTCCTTAATTCCTCTGCGTCCATGGTTGTACCGACATCAGATCTCTGTAACCCGATCTGAATCCATACAACTTCATCATTCCCCACGAGACCGGCATCAATTATGCGGTCAACCATTTCAATTTGGTCAGCCCTGCTAAGACATTGCTCCACATCGTTTAGATATCGTGTTTTTATAGAGTTATACAATTGCATCATGAATATCACATTGGCGACAAAGAGCACACCGACTATGATACGCATTGAGGTAAGTATCAGCTTAAAGTGTTTCATATCAATGCAAAGTTACTAAAATCACGTCAATCATTAGATGGCCTAATCGTAAGATTAAGACTAAATAAGGGAGAATAAGGATTGAATAAGACAGGGCTACATAATTTCGCAACATGAAACATTATATACTACCATTGATTATGTTCCCTTTCATAACGCAGGGGCAAACCACCGGGCCGGACACAATAAAGGTCAAAGAACTCGGAGAAATAACTGTTGTAGCCGATGCTCAGCTCACAAGCGCTACAAAAACTGTCTATATTCCTACCGGGAATCAGAAGTCGACTGCATCCGACGGGGTTTCCTTGCTTTCGCGGATGAACATACCTCAGTTGAGTGTGAATCCGATAACAGAGACGGTAAAGACAGCCGATAATCAGGGCGTAAGCCTTTTCATAAACTTTCATCCGGTGGCGGATGAGGATGTCAGCGGTCTGAATCCGAGCGACGTGAAGCGTGTCGAGTATCTTGACTTTCCGACAGACCCGAGATTTCAGCGGGCACAACACGTTGTAAATTTCATCACCCATGCTTATTCTTACGGAGGTTATACGAAGCTCAGTGGCAAAGAACGCTTCATGATACGCAGCGGCGAGGCTTCGGTGTATTCCAAGTTCGCCTACCGCAAGATGGAATACGATGTCATGGTGTCGGGCGACTACGACTATAACTCTCATATCGGCTCTGTTTCAGACGAAATATACCGACTGGAGCCCGGAACTATCAGACGCACAAGCGGTACAGAGACCGGGAAACAGCATCAGCGAGGCTTTTACTCGGCATTACGGGCCTCATGGAATAAGAGTGATAATTTAACATTCCGCAATCTCGTTTCATATCGTCGAATCAACACTCCGATAAACCACACGTCAGGTTACGTCAGTTTTTCGAGTCTGTATCCCTCGGAAACATATCATACAGAATCACCTTCTACAAATAATGCCGTCGGCTGGGATAGCGAACTGTATGCGGCGCTGGGCAGAGGATGGTCGATCAACGGAAACTGTCAGGCAGAATTTGCCGGGAACAACACATCATCAAATTATTACGCAGGAACAGAATCTATCGAAAATCTTGCAGATGAAGACTCTTGGTTTTTGCGAGGTTCAATACAGGTCAACAAATCATTGTCAGATAAATTCACGTTATTCTCAAATGTCCTGTCCGGCGGTGGTCGCATACATATCGATTACACTGGGTCAAGCAATGCAGTCAATCGGTTCCGTCAGGCTTTTACCGGAATAACCGTCGGCATGTCATTGAATTATCAGAAAGTGTCCGGGAGCATAGACGGAGGCTATGCGTTCGAGTCAAACTATATCAATGGCAAAACTATGGACGACCGCTATCCGTTCACTCACATCAACCTGCAATATGCTCCCAACCAGAGAAATTCAATCAGTCTCTGGTTTCAATATGCCGCATTTTCGCCTGATGCCACAATGAAGAACCCCAATATAATCCGGCAATCCGAACTGATGTATATTTCCGGCAATCCCGATCTTAAGTGTTCGCGAAACACTTCCGCAAATATAAGTTATACATGGCTTCCAAGCAATAAATGGCAGCTATCTGCTTACGCCACGATGTTCCTCATCTCCAACCGACAGATAGCGGTCTATACTCCTGATGGACCAGACGGGATGATGCTAAAGAAATATCAGAATGACGGAGATTACAATCATGGGCAGATTGGAGCCAACCTTACTGGAAAGTTTATCGACGGTAGGCTGTCAATTTCCGTTTCTCCACGAATGTTGCTTTATAAGACAACCGGAAGCAACAGCATATCGTATTATCCCTTCTCGGCAAGCCTCAATGTCAATTATTATCTTGGCAGATTCTTCTTCAATGGATATTACGACACCGGCAGTAGCTATGTAGATGGAGAAAATGCTTTTCTACGAAAAATGCCCATGAGCTATTCCGTGAGTGCGGGATGGTCTTCGCGCGGCTGGAATATTCAGCTGTCAGTGGTAAATCCTTTCCAGTCTTCGTGGAAACTCAGCGAAGACACATTGACTACTCGCTGGTACGACAACAAAATGACACAGTTTGGTTCGGACTACCACCGCCGTATATCTCTGACGGTAACATACACCTTCAATTATGGGAAGAAAGTTAGTCAAACCGGAGAACTAAGCGGTGAAAAGAAAATTTCGACATCAATACTCAAATAAAAACAGCGTCATAACGCCGCCTTTTGGCGGCCGAAGTTTTTGGCAAAATGAAGGTGACGGAGGCCTTATGTTATGACAAGTAAGTGCTAAATATTCCACCACTCTGAAAATGTTGATGCCGTTATAAGCGAGATTGTATGCAGAAGATTATAAAATGTAATCGTGATGATTATCTGACGCTCAAGGTTCTCTGGGAGCGTTCAGTAAGAGCCACACATGAGTTTTTGGATGAGACCTCTATATCTGAGATAAAAGAAGCATTGATGCCCGAGTATTTTCCTAATGTCGATCTATATGCAGTTTCTGACAATGACTTTCTTGTCGGCTTTATAGGATTACATGAAGATATGATTGAAATGCTGTTTATAGACAGCGATATTCGAGGGAAGGGATACGGATCAATGTTATTGGAATTTGCGAAACAGAAGGGAGCGACAAGGGTAGATGTCAATGAACAGAATCCTTTGGCTCTTGCCTTTTATAAGTCTAAGGGATTCAGAGTAACGGGCAGGGATGAAACTGATGATGCCGGAAGACCTTTCCCGATATTACATCTCTCATTATAAAATGGTACTGGCCAGTCCCGGAAAGATGAGTCTGTGATATACCGACAACGCAGGGAAGCGGCATATCATCTCGACTCGTGGACTACCTTCATTTGTGAAGAGTGGCATAGCCCAATGTAATATTTTCAGGAGGTCGGCATTATGCTCACGGATGGATGGCGATGGAGCGCTACCTGCATTTGGCGGAACGCACCGGCTGCTTTTTGCAGAGGTGCGCCGATTGCATCGGCACAGCGTTGTGTGGCGGGCAACATGGATCTTGAAGGGTTGGGCGCGCTGGGTGATTTGAAAAAAGCCGCCAGATACTTCCGTCATCTCAGGCAATGTTAAAGTACAAAAAAGTATCGTTATGAACATAATAGAAGCTATAAAGGTGCGTAGGTCTGTCAGGAGTTTCAATGGCGCCTCAATTTCGGAGACAGACAAGGAAGAACTTACAAAAGTGATCGAGGAAGTGACAGATCCGTTTGGCGGCAGAGTCACCATAAGGCTTAAGAAGTTCGATATGAAGGGCGGCTACAAGCCGAGTACATACGGCATGATAAAGGGTGCCTGATTGACTGTTTGAAATTAAGGAATGCGCTCTAACGATGTGTGAATGTGTTTTTTTTCTTTCATCCTCAGTCGTTAAGCTCAACTGCACGCTCCCGTTTTCAAGCAAAAACACTCGAGAAAATCTCAAAAATCACTCGCAGCTAATTTGTGCAAGTTGCATACTTATCAATTGTTTTCTGTAACTTTGTGGTGCTTCGGGCGAAAACCGGTGGCTTGATTATTGCAGGTCGGCTGGCGATGCAATTCAGAAAAATCTTTTTAACTGTGTGCAGAGGTTATGCCCCACATAGGTTATGATGGTTTAGAACCGATAATTTCAAACAGACAAAACACGACTGACGATATGGAAAGTAAACACAGTCAGACAAACGGAATGCCGCTTGCAAACGAAGTCGGAGTTACGAATGCCGATGGTTTGTTCCGCGGGATAAAAGCTCGTAGTCCGCAATATGTGCTGGGCACAAAGAACGGGGATATACGCACATCAAACGTGACCGAGGAAAAGATCCTTGATGCTATAGACGATATTGAGGATAACGGATGCGTATACCTTGAAAAATGCGTGCCGGTGGTGTTGGTCAGCGATGCAAAGGCATACTCAATTGATTATTTTAAGGATAGCAGTATAGCGGTATGTTTTATGGTCAACGGGTATATGCTGCGAATGTGGCGGTCGGACGTTGATTGCGACATGGCCGCCGATATCATGTGTGACTTCTTCCGCACCGCATCGCTCCCTGATATGACCGGCTGGCACTGTCAGAAAATCCATTCCGAGCAAGAAAAGGCAGAGACGAAACTATGTGTTGACGGCGAGGATTTCCGATATTTCGGAAGTCAGGATGTGGTTATCGCATTGGATAACATCATAGAGGGGAAATCACAATGGATGCTATATGATTTCACTAATGGTGATGGGGGATATGTAAACATCCGCAGATATGACAAAGATACAGCTCTGGCTACCGGATACAAAGTTGAATATGTAAGGTGGTCGGAGCCGTTGCCTATTGGTTACAGAGGTGTTATTTTTGATGCCGGACTTCTGCGGAGCTGGCTGTGGAGTCTGATTGACGACGAGAGGTTGCCCGATCCTTTGGATGATTGGGAGAGTTTTGACGTGAATGATTATTTTGAAAGGCTGGTATTCAGATTTTTAGATGAAGAGAAAGATGAAAGGTGAATATAGCAGGCATGTGAAAACGGCAGTCAAGCTGATTTGGTCAAGTTTTGACCGCGATGAAATACGCCGCGGATACTCAATACTTATACTGGAGGCGCAAAAGGGCGATGCAGATGCGCTGGCATTCATAGCCCGCTGCTTCATGGGTGAGGAGTATGTGTGGCCGCAGGCAGGCTTCAAAGCTGACGATGAAAACGCATCGAAGCTGATGCAGAAGAGCGCGATGATGGGCAGTGCCACGGGCGTTCTTTGTGCTGCGCGAAGCGCAAACCTCACCCCTTCGGTGGAACGTGCAATGCCGTTCGCCTCGTTTAAGGAGGCGTTTGAGGAGATTCTCGGTCAGGCAGAGCGTGGCGACGCCTTCTGTTGCTACATGGTCGGCAATGTGTATTATTGGGGCGACTATCTGCGTGTCGAGCCAGACTATGCCAAGCAATTCAAAGACGAAAGCGACTATAACGCATGGGCCTGGCCGATAGCAAAGGTGTGGTACGAGCGCAGTTTCGACGGCGGACTTTGTGCCGGATGGGGCAATTACTGCGACATACGCAAATCCGGTCTCTGCGAGATTGCGCAAGATGTTTATGAGAAATATTACTTGATGCTGGCGGATATTTCACCCGTAATCTGCAATAACTACGGCTATTATCTCCGCACCGAGAAGGGCGACTCATACGGTGGGCTGTTGCGGTATGTGGAGGCTGCCCGCAGGGGCGACCCTCAGGGCGCATACAATGCAGGGCATATCTACGAAGCCGGTGAAGAAGTGGATGAGAATATCGACCTTGCATATCAACTCTATGAAATGGCTGCCAAATGCGGACATCCCGCAGGACAATTTGAGGTAGGATATTATCTGTTTGAAGGCTTCGGTGATGTGGAGCAGGACTACGCCAAGGCTGTGGAATGGTTTGAAAAGGCATACCAAAACCCGAAATGTAGCAAGACCACCCGGACGCAGACCGCCGCCTACCTCGGTTTATGCTATCAGGAGGGGCTGGGAACAGTTCAAGACGACGATGTGGCATTCGAGTATCTTCATGAAGCCGGGGAAGACATCGACAATCTATGGGAGTCAATAACCGTCAAGGTGCTCACCGCACTCGGCGTGGCGTATGCCTTCGGTCGTGGCATCGAAACGGATATAGAACTGGGATACCAATATCTTGAGGATGCTGCAAAACTTGGTTCGGAAGAAGCTAAAGAGTATATCAGCTACATCAACTCACCGGACTATGAAGCCGACGAGCGGAAAAAAGAAGAACCGGCCACTCCCGTAGCCCCGTTCTGGCAGAATGTGGCTGCAATGATCAGGGATGCGGTTGCTGCTGACCTGCGCGAAATTCTTGGACGCATCGACGATGAGCGCATTTACACAGTCGCTTTGGTCACCGACAGGTATTGCTGCTCGCTATTTCTTGCAGTGAACACCCTGGAGTACCTTGAAAGTGAAGACGAAGAGCCTGATGATGAATGCAAATGGCATCCTGATGAATGGGGGTATTCCGACGGGCATGACAGCGAACTGGTGAAGCTCAGCAAAACTCTGTGGGAAAACCACAATACTTTGCCGGGCGAAGCCTTTTTCTTCAGTGCGATGATTTCAGCGATGGCGCAGGTCAAAGACTCGGGAATATTCGGAGAAGGCACCGAAGAAATCACATTCTTCATTTCAATATCGGATGATGAAGACGCCGAGAATCTCGAAGACTCGTCGGCAATGACGCTTAACAGTCCCGAGCTGGCTGCCGCTTTCTTGAATAGAAACAGGTAATATCATATTATGGCATATTATACTGTTTACTGGCCTCAGGACTGGTTGGACGAACTAAGAAAATCAAATGACACAGGGCCTATAAAAGTAGTGTTTGGCAGCATTCACTCAAGGATGCCGTCAATAACATCGATAAAAGCGGGTGATGTCGTATTTCCGGTCTCATTACTCGACAGGCATCTCTACATAATGGCAAGACTGGAAGTGACTCATAAGGAAAGAGCCTTCGACTACTGTATAAGAGAACTTGGCACTCCTTACAGTTCCCTTATCCCTGAAGGCGTTGTCGTTAAGACATCCGACACATTCTTTTGTGCAAAAGACACTTCTTATAAAAGTATCCGGAGTGTGCCAGAAGATCTCACGATGATTATTCCTGACGACAAACCACATTGCAGGCATCAGGAGCCGTTTAATTGCTGTGCCGAATGGGCAGTATGGGGAGAGAATGGCAGTGTTATCCAACCGCGCCTCATTCCTGATGAGCTTGTGCCACTTCTTCGGTTCGGCTATCCGAAGAGTAAAGAGAAGCCATTACGAATTAATTCAAAAGGAGTCGTGTTGGCTCAAAGTATAGCCGCGACCCGGCGTTTGTCGGAGGAATCTGCAATGATTTTTGAAGGGCTCTTTGAAAACATCTGAATTCGTTTAGAGCGCGTTCCTTCTATGGTTATAAGAAAAGTTGAAGATGACAAGCGAGAGTTCATGGATTTGTTGCTCATTGGCGATGAATCGGTGGATATGATCGAAAGGTATATAGAACCGGGAAGCCTTCATGTCGGTTCGATGGACAATAAAGATGTTGCTGTGATTGTGGTAGTTGAGAATAACGATGATTCGGTTGAGATAAAGAATTTGGCAGTTGATGCCGCATTCCGTCGCAGAGGCATAGGCCGTAAGATGCTTGAATATGTGGAGAAATTGTATCCTGACAAGAGAGTAATACTTGGTACAGGCGAAACACCCTCGACACTTCGTTTCTACCGGTCTTGTGGCTATAGGTACTTCCATCGAATCCCCAATTTCTTCACTGACAACTATCCCAATCCTATTGTCGAGGAAGAGGTAACGCTTCGTGATATGGTATATCTATACAAAGATTCCCCAAAAAATGACACCGAAGAACATTTTTGACCTAGCACGCCGCGAGAAATTCCGACAATGGCTCATGGAGAACAGCTCTTGCAAAAAGGAGTGTTGGATAGCGGTAAAGCGCGGCAAGACTCCGCCTGTTGACGCATTATGGTATATCGATGCAGTCGAGGAGGCTCTCTGCTTCGGATGGATAGATTCCACGGTGAAGAATGTGGATGGCGTTACATTGCAGCGCTTCGGTCCACGAACCAAAAAGGGACGTTGGACGGAACTCAACAAGGAGCGATGCCGCCGCCTTGATAAACTTGGATAATCGACTGAATGGTAATTGGCACATCGGCGATGGCTCAATATGACATTGACGGAGCAGTGGGAATGTATAGCGGGATATTCAACAATCCCTTCATGATATGGGGCGCATACCGCCGCAGGTGGTTCAAGATAACTCTCACGGTGTCATTTCAGTTCCATCACACCCAGATGGATGATGCCCATGCCGCCCGGTTCCTCAACGTGCTTCAAAAGGAAATCTCTACCGTTTAGCTATTGCATTGAAATTGTCGAGTGCCCATT
>NZ_PUED01000081.1 GCF_003024925.1 Paramuribaculum intestinale | reverse complement strand
GCCCACGGCCGAGATCGCCGTGATGGGCGGCGCCGGTGCCGTAGAGGTGCTCTACGCCAAGGAGGCCAAGGAATCGGACAACCCCGCAGCCGTGCTCAAGGAGAAGGAGAACGAGTACAACAAGCTCTTCTGCAACCCCTACAACGCCGCCCGCTACGGCTACATCGACGACGTGATCGAGCCGCGCAACACCCGTTTCCGCATCATCCGCGCCCTTCAGCAGCTCGCCACGAAGAAACTCACCAATCCTGCCAAGAAACATGGCAACATCCCCCTCTAAAACACTGTCAGCATCATGAAAAAAATCTGTATAACGGTGCTGGTGGCAGTCGTGGCGCTCATTGCGGCGTCGGACGCTTCGGCCCAGGGTCGCAGAGGCCTGAGGCTCAACGAGGTGATGGTGACCAACGACAGCAGCGTCACGGACGACTACGGCCGCCGCAGCGCGTGGGTGGAGCTTTTCAACTCCACTTTCGCCCCGCTTGAGATCTCGAGCGTGTTCATCACCGACGACCCCTCCAACCCCAAGAAATATCCTGTGCCGCTGGGTGATGTCAACACCCGTATCCCCAAACGCCAGCATGTGGTGTTCTGGGCCGACGGCCAGCCCTCCAAGGGCACGTTCCACATGAACTTCACCCTCCGCGAGGGTCAGGACAACTGGATCGGAGTGTATGACGCCGACGGCAAGACACTCATCGACGAGGTGACCGTGCCCGCATCGCTCGCACCCAACACCACCTACGCCCGCTCCGAGGACGGAACAGGCGAATGGGAGGTGCGCGACGGCTCGGGCGCACGCCACGTGACCCCCAGCTCGGCCAACGTGATCCGCGACACCAACTCGAAGGTTGAGATGTTTGCCGAGCGCGACGAGAACGGCTTCGGCATGACCGTAATGGCCATGTGCATCGTGTTCTCGGCTCTGCTGCTGCTCTCTGTGTGCTTCTACGTGATCAGCAAGATCGGCGAGCACTATTCGAAGGGCAACAAGGCCAAGTCGCACGGCGCCAAGCTTCAGGAGCTCACACGCGAAGAGCGTCCCGACTCCGACTCGGGCGAGGCCATCGCAGCCATCGCCCTGGCGCTCCACGAGCATCTCGACGCCCACGACCGCGAGAACACCGTGCTCACCATCAACAAGGTGCGCAAAGCCTACTCGCCGTGGAACTCGAAGATCTACAACATGCGTCAGGCGCCGCGTCACTGATGAGCGTCAACATCACTCCCTAACCCATACTCCATATCATCAAAAACAATGAAAGAATACAAATATAAGATCAACGGCAACACCTACAAGGTGGCCGTCGGCGACATCGACAACAATTCAGCCCAGGTGGAAGTGAACGGCATCCCCTACAAGGTGGAACTCGAACGCAAGGACAAGCCCGTGACCATCGTCAACGCTCCCCGTCCGTCGGCCGCTCCGCGCACCGACAGCGGCGCCAAGGTGATAGCCACCCCCAAGACCACCGGCTCCGGCCATCAGGTGAAGGCTCCGCTCCCCGGCACGATCCTCAGCGTGCAGGTGAAGCCGGGCGACACCGTCAAGGCCGCCGACACAGTAGTGATGCTCGAGGCCATGAAGATGGAGAACGCCATCCACGCCGGCCGCGACGGCAAGGTTGCCTCCGTCAACGTAGCGCAGGGAGAGGCTGTGCTCGAAGGAGCAGTGCTCATCACTCTCGAATGATAGAAACCACCTGATTACCCACAGCTCAATAAAACGAATCAAGCTATGTCATTCGGTGATTTCTTAGCCAACAACCTCCATCAGTTCTGGATCCTTACAGGATTCCACAACGCCACATGGGAGCATTTCGTCATGCTGGCCGTAGGTCTTTTCTTTATCTGGCTTGCCATCAAGAAAGACTTCGAGCCGATGCTCCTGGTGCCGATCGGCTTCGGCATACTCATAGGCAACATTCCGTTCAACACCACCGCCGGCCTCGACGTGGGCATCTATGAGGAGGGCTCCGTGCTCAACATCCTCTACAACGGCGTATCGGCCGGATGGTATCCTCCGCTGATATTCCTCGGCATAGGCGCCATGACCGACTTCTCGGCTCTGATAGCCAATCCGAAGCTGATGCTTATCGGCGCGGCCGCCCAGTTCGGCATCTTCGGCGCCTACATGGTGGCCCTGCTTCTGGGCTTCACGCCCGACCAGGCCGGTGCCATAGCCATCATCGGCGGCGCCGACGGCCCCACGGCCATATTCCTGTCGTCGAAACTGGCTCCCAACCTGATGGGCGCTATCGCAGTGTCGGCCTACTCCTACATGGCTCTGGTGCCTGTGATCCAGCCGCCGCTGATGCGCCTGTTCACCACCAAGAAGGAGCGTCTGATCAAGATGAAGCCGGCCCGCGCCGTGTCGCAGAACGAGAAGATCATATTCCCGATCCTCGGCCTTCTGCTGACCTGCTTCGTGGTGCCTTCGGGCATACCCCTGCTGGGCATGCTCTTCTTCGGCAACCTGCTTCGCGAGTGCGGCGTATGCACCCGTCTGGCCAAGACTGCCAGCAACGCCCTGACCGACATCGTCACCATATTGCTCGGCATGACCGTCGGCGCCTCCACTCAGGCATCGGAGTTCCTGACCGCGCAGACCATCGGCATCTTCGCCCTCGGCTTCATGGCGTTTATCATCGCCTCGTCGTCGGGCGTGCTCTTCGTGAAGCTCTTCAACCTCTTCCTGCCGAAGCACAAGAAGATCAATCCGCTGATCGGCAACGCCGGCGTATCGGCCGTCCCCATGTCGGCCCGTATCTCCAACAACCTCGGTCTGGAGTACGATCCGTCGAACTATCTGCTCATGCACGCCATGGGTCCGAACGTGGCCGGTGTCATCGGCTCTGCCGTGGCAGCCGGCGTGCTGCTGGGCTTCCTGGCCTGACCAACGCTGCATCAGCCACATACACTATGACAAGGCGTTCCGGACAGCTTCGCTCTCCGGAGCGCCCTGTCATTATGAGGGCCGACAAAACAATTGCGGCATAATCAGCGTTATAATGTAAAACACGGGCGAGAGCGGCCTGAGACCGCCCGCTCCGGATGCATTTCACTCCAAGCAGGAAAAAGACATGGTGACAAAAAAGGTAATAGACACAATCTACAAGACCTACCGGCAGCGTCCGGCCTCATCGGAGGATCTCGACATAGCTCTGCTCTTCGAGCAGCTGCCGCTCGAGCACGGAATAGGCATCGAGGGCGACAGCCTGATCATAGGCAGTATTCCGGAGAGTTCTCCGTTCCACAGCCTTCCTCTGGGACATATCCACGGCATAATCGACTTCGACGACTGCGTGGCAGTGGCGCTTCACAGCTCGATAGTGTTTCTCGACAAAGAGAGCGACCGCACATCGGTGCATCTTCACCAGGATCGACCTTCGCTGCTCGACCGCCTGCGTCTCAGCCTGCAGTCATGACGCTCCGGCAACCGACAGCCACAACCGATGCTGACAGCCCGTCCAAGCAAGCGGCGCAATTCAAGCATATCAATCAATTTCATCACACATACATAACATTTCATCACGACAGTGACCGACCGACGTTTTGACCGCACCCGCCGCCTCATAGGCGACGAACAGATGGAGCGCCTCGCCGCCTCATCGGCCATAGTATTCGGCATAGGAGGAGTGGGCGGATGGACCGCCGAATGCCTCGCACGCCCCGGCATAGGACGCCTCACGATAGTAGATCCCGACGACGTGGCCCAGACCAACATCAACCGCCAGGTGATGGCTCTCGGATCGACCACCGGATGCCCGAAGACCGACATCCTCGCCGAGCGACTTCTCGACATAAACCCCGGCCTCGACCTGAGGCTGATGCGACGCCGCTACACAGCCGAACATGCCGCCGACTTCGACATAGCAGGGCATGACATCACCATCGACGCCATCGACTCCCTGGCCGACAAGGCCGCTCTGATACTCCACGCCACATCCACCCCCTCGACCCGGCTATTGTCGTCGATGGGCGCCGCGCTCAAAGCTGATCCCACGAAAGTCAGCGTGGCCGAATTCTGGCAGGTCAAAGGGTGTCCGCTCGCGGCGGCGCTCCGGCGCCGGTTCAAGCGCGACGGCATGACGCCGCGCCGGAAATTCCGCTGCGTCTACTCTCCCGAACTGCTGACCAACGCCGGCGACGAGCCTGACCCTGACGGCACCATGACCTACGGCAAGCGCGCCATCAACGGAGCTCTGTGCCATATCACCGCCATATTCGGGTTCACTCTGGCAGGACTCGCCATCGACACCCTGCTGAAACATCAGCCCGCCGGAGATTCAAAGTGACCGGCCCCAGCTACTGACATTGCCACTCCCTATGGTGAACTTTAGCATGAGGCAGGGCGTTACCCCTCTGATGCCATCGCCAAACCAGAGGGTGACATTGCCATTTTGGCAGACCGACTGACACGCCCGCGCTTTGGCACGGAATATGCATTGAGCATAATGCACCACAATGCGACAACAAGACAACAATCAGAAACTATAAAACAAAAACTACCGAATCATGAACATCAAACCATTGGCCGACAGGGTTCTTATCAAGCCCGTCGCCGCTGAAGAAGTGACAGTGGCCGGAATCATCATCCCCGACTCCGCCAAAGAGAAGCCCCTCAAAGGCACTGTAGTCGCTGCAGGCTGCGGCACCAAAGATGAGGAGATGACAGTGAAGGCCGGCGACACTGTGCTCTACGGCAAATATTCAGGCAACGAGATCGAATTCGAGGGCGAAAAATACCTCATCATGCGTCAGAGCGACATCCTCGCTATCGTGGAATAAGCGGTCAGCTCTCACCTCCCTCACCATAAATTCAACAATATAAACGACCAACAACCATGGCAAAAGAGATAAAATTTGAGATAAAGGCTCGCGAAGAGCTCAAGAAAGGCGTCGACGCCCTGGCCGATGCCGTGAAAGTGACCCTCGGCCCGAAAGGCCGCAACGTGATCATCGAGAAGAAATTCGGCGCACCCCACATCACCAAGGACGGTGTGAGCGTAGCCCGCGAAGTGGAGCTTGAGGATCCGTTCCAGAACATGGGCGCACAGCTCGTCAAGGAAGTGGCCTCGAAGACCGGCGACGACGCCGGCGACGGCACCACCACCGCCACCGTGCTCGCCCAGTCGATCATCAACGTAGGCCTCAAGAACGTGGCCGCCGGCGCCAATCCCATGGACATCAAGCGCGGCATCGACAAGGCTGTGGCAGCCGTAGTGGAGGGCATCCGCGCCCAGAGCCAGGAGGTAGGCGACGACTTCAAGAAGATCGAGGACGTGGCACGCATCTCGGCCAACAACGACGAGAACATCGGCCGCCTCATCGCCGAGGCCATGAAGAAAGTGAAGAAAGAGGGCGTGATCACCGTCGACGAGGCCAAAGGCACCGAAACTACGGTTGACATCGTAGAGGGCATGCAGTTTGACCGCGGCTATATCTCGCCCTACTTCGTGACCAACACCGAGAAGATGGAGTGCGAGATGGAATCGCCCTACGTGCTGATCTTCGACAAGAAGATCTCCAACCTCAAGGACATGCTCCCCATACTCGAGGCCACGGCACAGAGCGGACGTCCGCTGCTGATCATCGCCGAGGACGTAGAGTCGGAAGCCCTCGCCACCCTCGTGGTCAACCGTCTGCGCGGCTCCCTGAAGATCTGCGCCGTCAAAGCCCCCGGCTTCGGCGACCGCCGCAAGGAGATGCTTGAGGACATCGCCGTGCTGACCGGCGGCACCGTAGTATCGGAAGAGAAGGGCATGAAGCTCGAGAACACCACTCTCGACATGCTCGGACGCGCCGAGAAGATCACCGTCAACAAGGAGAACACCACCATAGTCAACGGCGCCGGCAACAAGGATGCCATCGCCGCCCGCGTGGCACAGATCAAGACCCAGATCGAAAACACCACCAGCGACTATGACCGCGAAAAGCTTCAGGAACGTCTGGCCAAGCTCGCCGGCGGAGTGGCAGTGCTCCATATCGGCGCACCCTCCGAAGTGGAGATGAAGGAGAAGAAAGACCGTGTGGACGACGCCCTGAGCGCCACCCGCGCCGCCATCGCCGAGGGTATCGTTCCGGGCGGAGGCGTGGCCTACATCCGCTGCATCGCCTCGCTTGAGGGTCTCAAGGGCGACAACGATGACGAAACCACCGGCATACTCATCGTGAAGCGCGCCATCGAGGAGCCCCTGCGCCAGATCGTGGCCAACGCCGGCGTAGAGGGAGCCGTAGTAGTGCAGAAAGTGAAGGACGGCAGCGCCGACTTCGGCTACAACGCCCGCACCGACAAGTACGAGAACCTTCTGGCCGCAGGCGTGATCGATCCCGCCAAGGTGACCCGCGTGGCTCTGGAGAACGCCGCCTCGATAGCCGGCATGTTCCTCACCACCGAGTGTGTGATCGCCGACAAGAAAGAGGAGAATCCCGCTCCGGCAATGCCCGCTCCCGGCATGGGCGGCATGGGCGGCATGATGTGATCTCCCACGGCCTGTAAACATATTCTTAACAAGACTGCCTCGGCTCCGGCCGCAGGCAGTCTTATTTTTTGCCGGAGCGGATTTTGCCATGACCGATACCTCGCGATTTTTCGCTAACTTTGCCGCATGTATAGAATGATGAGACTACTACTGTGGATAATGGCCATAGCGGTGCTGTTGGCGGCGGGCGGATGCTCCACGCGCAAGAACACCGCCGCCAACCGTCAGTATCAGTCCTTCATCACCCGCTACAACATACTTTTCAACGGCGACGAGCATTACCGCCAGACCCTGGCCGACATGGAGCGGTCATACGACGACGACTTCACACGCCTGCTGCCGGTGCATCCCGCCGAAGCCCGCCGCGACCCCAAGGCTCCGCAGCCCCAGGGCGACTTCGGCCGATCGATAGAGAAGGCTCAGAAAGCCATCAGAGTGCGCTCCATCAAGAAGAAGCCACGCCGTCAGGCCGGACGCCGCTCCGACCCGGAATACCGCAAATGGATGCAGCGCGAAGAGTATAATCCGTATCTCCACAACGCATGGATGCTCCTCGGCCGCTCACGCTACATGAACGGCGAGTTTCTGCCCGCCGCCACCACATTCATGTACGTGGCCAACCACTTCTCATGGCTGCCCCAGACTGTGGCCGAAGCACGTATATGGCAGGCACGCAGCTATCTTGCCGAAGGATGGACCGGCGAGGCCGAGGCTACCCTCGGACGCGTCAGGGAGAGCGACCTCACATCGGACGAACTGCGCCACCAGTATGCCCTCGCACAAGCCGAGGCCGCCATAGCCCGCCGCGACTGGCAGAGCGCCGCCGCCCCGCTGCGCCAGGCCGCCGCCACAGCCAAAGGCGCTCAGAAGACGCGGCTCACCTATCTGCTGGGACAGGTGATGCTCGCCGGAGGCGACAAGGCGGGAGCTGCCGAAGCCTTCCGCAGAGTGGAGAAGAGCAGCTCGGCGGCCTACCCGATGCGTTTCAACGCCCGCATACGGCGCAGCGAAACGACCGGCCTCGACGCCATGTCGGCCGACCGTCTGCGCAACGAGCTGAAAGCCCTCGGACGCATGACAAGCTACGGCCGCAACGCACGCTATCTCGACCAGATACACTATGCGGCCGGCAACATACACATAGCGCTCGGCGACACCGCCATGGCCATGCACTCCTACGCCCTGGCCGCCGAAAAATCGGAGCGCAGAGGCGTCGACATGGCTCTCGCCCGGCTTGCATTGGGACGTCTGTACTTCGAGCGCGCCGACTACGACCACGCACAGCCCTGCTATGCCGAGGCCGTGGCTCTTCTGCCCGAGACATTCGAGGGTATAAGGCAGATACGCGACCGGAGCGATGTGCTCGACGAGCTTGCCGTGTATTCCCGCACCGTCAGCCTCAACGACTCGCTGCTGCGGCTCGCCGACATGCCCGAGACCGACCGGCTCAAAGCGATCGACGCCATCATCGAGCGCCTGCGCCGCGAAGAGCAGGCCAAAGCCGAAGAGGAGGAACGACAGCAACGGGAGGCGGAGGCCGCCGACAACAGCGCCGGGATCGCCGCATCCACCACCTCGGGCAACGCATCGGCGCCCACGGCATTCACCCGCCAGAGCGGCGACGGGTCATGGTATTTCTACAACCGTCAGGCCATAGAGGCGGGCCGCGCCGAATTCCGCCGCCGCTGGGGCACGCGCAAACCGGAAGACAACTGGCGCCGCAGCGACAAGGCCGCCTACGCCGCAATAGACGACACCGACACCAACGACGCAAAGCCCGACACCACAGCCACCGACGACCCGCAGGGCGCACAGAGCGCCACAGCGGCATCAGACCCGCACGAACGCGCCTACTATCTGGCACAGATACCGGCCGACAGCCTGTCGAGAAAGAAAGCCCATGACGCCATACAGGAGGGTCTGTTCAACCTGGGGCTGATACTGAAGGACAAGCTCGACGACTACACCGAGGCCCGGCGCCACTGGAACCGACTGCTGCGGCAATATCCCGACAACATATACCGTCCGGAGCTATACCACAATCTGTATCTCATGGCCGCACGAATAGGCGACAACGCCGAAGCCGAACGGTGGCGGCTTCTCATGGCCGGTGAGTTCGCCGACACCCCGCTCGGCAAAGCGATGGCCAATCCCGACTATCTGCGCGACCTCAAAGAGATGCATTCGCGGCAGGAACAGCTCTATGCGGCCGCCTACGAAGCCTATCTGGCCAACGACAACGACTCTGTGCGCAGCGCCGCCGAATATGCCCGCACCCACTATCCCACCAGCCAGATACTGCCTAAATTTCTATTTATCGACGCTCTGACCTACGCCACGCAGGGCGACGCCGGAGAGTTCCGCTCGCGGCTGAAACATCTGGTGGAGACATATCCCCAGGCCGATATGGCTCCGCTTGCCGCGGGATGGCTGCGCGAAAGCCTCAAAGGGCGCAAGATCAACAGTTCGGGCACCAATGTGCGCGGCATGATCTGGGCCACGAGGCTCACCAACGACTCAACCATGCTCGCCGCCGCCACCGACAGCCTGAGCGGCATATCGTTTGAGCGCGATGCCGACGCACCCCATCTGGTGGTGCTGGCATTTGCCGTCGACACCATCAATCCCAATATCCTGCTCTATAACGTGGCCCGCTACAACTTCGCCACATTCGCCGTGCGCGACTTCGACCTCGAACCGATGCAGTTCGGGCCGCTCGGACTGCTTGCCGTCAAAGGCTTCGCCGACCGTGCGGAGGCCTCGCGCTATCTCACCATGATGCTTGCCGATCCGGATTCGGGGATCACGCCCGAGGTGAGGCCGATAGTCATATCGCAGCCCGACTTCACCCGCCTCATAGGCGCAGGACTCTCGCTCGACGACTACCTCAACGGAGAAGAGGAGGAGGGAGAAGAGCTATCGGAATTATCGGAGGAGATCGGAGACGAGGGCGGCAGCAATATGCGATAGCCGGTGACCCGGGCTAGCGCGGGCGACCCATATCCCGCCAACAATCGGCGACAACGGATGATATCGGAGGGCAGCGATTTGTCAGTTAGGGGGAATTTGACTAATTTTGCTACAAATGACAACGAATCGCCAACCACGCATATTATGGGCCGACGATGAGATCGACATGCTCCGGCCACATATCATGTTTCTGGAGAGCAAGGGTTATGAACTGACCACCGTGTGCTCCGGATCAGACGCGCTTGAGGCGATGGAGTCGGCGGAGTTTGATATGGTGATTCTCGACGAGCACATGCCGGGCATCACCGGCCTGCAGACCCTGCAGTCCATCAAGCAGCAACACCCCCACATGCCGGTGATCATGATCACCAAAAGCGAGGAGGAGAACATCATGGAGCGCGCCATAGGCTCACGCATCGCCGATTATCTGATAAAGCCCGTAAATCCCAACCAGATACTTCTTTCGATAAAGAAGACACTCGACGGCCGTCGACTGGTGGCCGACACGTCGACTTCGGGCTATCGTGCGGAATTCGGCGCGATAACGGCAAGCATAGCCCAATGCGCTACGCTCGACGACTGGAGGGATCTGTACCGCCGTCTCGTCTACTGGCAGACCGAGCTGTCGGCCCAGACCCACACGCTGCAGGCCGACACGGCTGAAATGGCTTCGATACTCGCCACCCAGATCGACGAGGCCAACACGGTTTTCGGCAAATTCATACGCCGCAACTACCGCGATCTGCTGCTTAACGAGCCGCTGACAAGCCCCGGCCTGATACGCTCGAGAGTGATGCCTCTGCTGAAGGAGGATCCGGTGTGGTTTGTGGTGATCGACAATTTCAGACTCGACCAGTGGCTGGCTCTGAAATCGCTCCTGTCCAATCTGTTTACGTTCAGCGACGAAACTCTGTCGCTATCGATACTCCCCACTTCGACACAGTTTGCGCGCAACGCCATCTTCGCCGGCATGATGCCGTCGGAGATAAAGCGCCGGTGGCCTGATCTGTGGGTTGATGATGACGCCGCCGAGTCGAAAAATATGGCCGAAGAGCGTCTGCTGGCGATGCAGCTCGAACGCCACGGCTTCCGCGAGCGCATGAGCTATTCCAAGATTTTTGATTCGGAGGGGTGCGAGCAGTTCATCTCCACTATGGCCGACCGCGCCGACTGCAGACTTAACGCCGTGGTGATCAACTTCATCGACATGCTGTCGCACGCACGCACCGAGTCGCGCACGGTCAGGGAACTGGCGTCGACCGACGCCGCCTATCTGTCGATCACCGACTCATGGCTGCGCCACTCCCCCACCCTGGAGCTGTTCAGCCGCATAGCGGCCACAGGCCAGAAGGTGGTGCTCGCCACCGACCACGGCACAATCAGAGTGGCCACTCCGCAGCGTATCGTAGGCGACCGCACGCTCACCACCAATCTGCGATACAAAGCCGGCCGCGGCATGGACTACAACGCCCGGCAGGTGATGGTGGCCGACCGTCCGGCGGAGATCGGTCTGCCGGTGAAACGGATCGGTGAGGAATACGTGTTTGCCACCGGTCGCGACTTCTTTGCCTATCCCAACAATTACAACCATTACGCACAATACTACCGCGGCACCTTCCAGCACGGAGGCATTTCGATGGAGGAGATGCTCGTGCCGCTGGTGACACTCACAAGCAAGCTATGACAACAATAGAGATATCCACAATCGCCGACATCGACAGCGCGGCAGCCAAGCTCGCCGACGCTCTTGAGGCTTCGGGCGCAACAGTAGTGGCCTTCGACGGAGAAATGGGCGCAGGCAAGACCACGCTGATCTCGGCTCTGTGCCGCAAGATGGGCGTGGCCGACGACATGGCAGCATCGCCCACATTCGCCATAATCAATGAGTACAGCGGATCGATGCCGCGACCGATCTACCACTTCGACCTCTACCGCATAGAGAGCATCGAGGAGGCTCTCGATCTGGGACTCGACGACTATTTCTACTCCGGCTCGCCATGCTTTATCGAGTGGGCCGAGCGGATAGAGCCGCTGTTGCCCGACGACACGCTTCACGTAGCGATAAAAGTGAACGCCGACGGTTCGCGGACACTGACCATGCCCTGACAGAAGGGAGAGACCCGCGAGGCATATCAGTGACTGCATGACAAACAAAACAGGCGCCCGCAGAGAGAACGGATCTCACTGCGGGCGCTGATATTACGGGCCGGAAGCGGC
>NZ_PUED01000080.1 GCF_003024925.1 Paramuribaculum intestinale | reverse complement strand
TTGCTGACGGGTTTGATAATATCAACTGATTCTTGAGAGCTACTTAAGATCAATGACAGAGTGACAGATTCCGAGATATCACCAATCCTAAATATTTAATCATGAAACGCTCTTACTTGTTTTTAGCACCGGGATTCGAGGAAACCGAAGCATTGGCTACGGTCGACGTGATGCGTCGTGCCGGCATGGAGGTGCTCACCGTCGCCATCAATCCCGAGAACAGTGAAAAAGTGTGTGGAGACCACGGCGTAGTGGTTGTGGCCGATCTGCTCCCGGAAGATGCCGACTTCACTGACGTGGAATGGCTTATTTGTCCGGGAGGAATGCCCGGCGCACAGAATCTCGCCGACAGCAGGATCGTCACCGAAGCATTGCGTGCCCATGCGGCTAAAGGCGGTAAAATCGCCGCTATCTGCGCCTCGCCTGCACTGGTGCTCGCGCCGCTCGGTATTCTTGACGGACGCGAAGCCACATGTTATCCCGGCATGCAGCCCGAATCCGACAAGATCGTCATGCGCGACGCCCCCGTGGTGGCGCTCGACAACCTGATCACGGGCAACGGCCCCGCATCCACTCTCGCTTTCGCGCTTGCCATCGTCCGCCGTTCGTGTGGCGATGCCGTAGCCCAGCAGATCGGCAGCGGAATGCTCGTATATCCCAAATCCATGAACTTCTATTTCTGATCATTGCACAAAAGGCAATATATTACCGATAGCGCGGCCTGACCTGAAAGTCGGGTCGCGCTTCGTGCAGTTTACGCAACATAGGCTCACACCGGTTTCGCACCACCGATGGAAGGCACTGAATATGGATTGATAACGGAGCCTCGTGCAGGTATAGTGGAGGATAATACGCTTTTTTGCCATTAAATTATGGCAAAGTGAAAAGGTTTTTTTAACTTTGTCATCGCGATGAACGATGAACGTACAAAAGCAGCCGCCACAGCGGCCCTCAACCGGTATCTGATGCAGCACCGTCTGCGCCGGACTCCGGAGCGTTACGCCATACTCGACAAAGTGTTCAGCCTGTCGGAGCACTTTTTTGTCGACACACTTCACCGTATGCTCGACGCCGACGGCTACCATGTCAGCCGTGCCACGGTCTACAACACCATGGAAATACTTGTCGATGCCGGACTTGTCCGACGTCACAACTTCGGCTCCACTCCGGCACAGTACGAAAAAGTGGCAGGCATAACCAACCACCACCACCTCGTATGCACACAGTGCGGCAAGGTCAGGGAGGTCAAGGATGCCGAAATCGACCGGCTGCTGTCATCAAAGCGCTACACCTCGTTTCATCCGGCCTATGCCGACCTGTACATCTACGGAGTATGCTCCCGATGCGCACGACGACCGAGGCCGTCAGCCAAAAACAAAGAATAAAATTCGACACCAATCATACAATATCGTAAAGCAATGAAAGTAGACGTGTTGCTCGGCCTCCAGTGGGGCGATGAAGGAAAAGGAAAAGTAGTGGACGTACTCACGCCGCGCTATGACATCATAGCCCGTTTCCAGGGCGGACCTAATGCCGGACACACCCTTGAGTTCGAAGGCAAGAAATATGTGTTGCGTTCAATTCCCTCAGGAATTTTTCAGGACGGCAAGACCAACCTTATAGGCAACGGCGTGGTTCTTGACCCGGTGCTCTTCCGCGAAGAGGCCGAAAGCCTTGAAAAATCAGGCATACCCCTGCGGTCAATCCTGAAAATATCGAAGAAAGTGCACCTGATCATGCCTACCCACCGCCTGCTTGACGCTGCCAACGAAAAAGCCAAGGGCATCTCGAAGATAGGCACTACGGGCAAAGGCATCGGACCGACATATACCGACAAGATCAGCCGCAACGGACTGCGACTCGGCGACACGCTGCTTTCCGACTTCAGAGAGCGCTACGCCAAAGCGCGCGACCGTCATATCGACATGCTCGCCGCACTCGGCGAAAAGCCCGACACAGCCGAGCTTGAAAGCAAATGGATGGATGCCATCGAATATATCAAGACTTTCGATATCGTCGACAGCGAATTCTTCATCAACCGGGCGCTCGCCGACGGCAAAAGCGTATTGTGCGAGGGAGCGCAGGGCACACTGCTCGACGTTGACTTCGGATCATACCCGTTCGTGACATCGTCCAACACCATTACAGCCGGAGCCTGCGCCGGACTCGGAGTGGCTCCCAACCGCATAGGCGACGTCTACGGAATATTCAAGGCCTACTGCACAAGAGTAGGCAGCGGACCGTTCCCCACTGAACTGTTCGACGAAACAGGCCGCCTCATCCGCGATCTCGGCCACGAATACGGAGCCGTGACCGGACGCGAACGCCGTTGCGGATGGATAGATCTCGTGGCGCTCAGATACGCCATCATGATCGACGGCGTCACCAAACTCATAATGATGAAAAGCGACGTGCTCGACGGATTCGACGAAATCAAGGCTTGTGTGGCCTACGAGATCGACGGCAAGCGTGTTGAGGACTTCCCCTACACCGTCGACGGCGTGGATGTCAAGCCGGTCTACGTCACCCTTCCCGGATGGAAGACCGACATGACGGGCATGAAGAGCGAACAGGAATTCCCCAAGGCATTCAGCGACTATGTGGCATTCCTCGAAAAAGAGCTTCAGACCCCGATAGCCGTGGTTTCGATCGGTCCCGACCGCGAACAGACAATCGTGCGCGACAGCTTTTGAATAAAAAGCTGTCGGCCGCCCGACATGCAGATAACTTACCTTAATTGATACCTGACATTATGGCAAAAATCAAACCCTTCAGGGGCGTACGTCCCCCAAGAGAACTGGTTGAAGAGGTGGCATCGCGCCCCTACGACGTGCTCAATTCCGATGAAGCGCGGCGTGAGGCCGACGGCAACCCCAAATCGTTGTACCACATCATCAAGCCGGAGATCGACTTCGACCCGTCGACCGACGAGCATGATCCGCGGGTCTACGACAAGGCAGTGGAAAACTTCAATGCCTTCCAGAGCAACGGATGGCTTGTGCAGGACGATGACGACCATTACTACATCTACGCCCAGACGATGGACGGACGCACACAGTATGGAATCGTCATAGCGGCCAATGTCGACGACTATATGGAGGAACGCATCAAGAAGCATGAGCTAACGCGCCGCGACAAGGAGGAGGACCGCATGAAGCATGTCAGGATCAACAATGCCAATGTCGAGCCTGTATTCTTCGCTTTCCCCGACAATGACGTGCTTGAGCGCATCATAGCTGATGTCACGAAAGGAGCGCCGGAATATGATTTCACGGCTCCCGACGGATTCGGCCACCATTTTTGGGTGATCGACGACAAGGCCACGATCGAAGCCATAACCGGTGAATTCGCCAGGATACCATATCTGTATATCGCCGACGGACATCACCGCACTGCGGCCGCAGCTCTCGTAGGCGCCGAAAAAGCAAAGGCCAATCCCGGCCACCGGGGCGATGAAGAGTACAATTATTTCCTGGCGGTGGCATTCCCTGCGTCACACCTCAAGATTATCGACTACAATCGTGTGGTGCGCGATCTCAACGGGCTTACGCCGGAGGAGTTTCTCGGCCGGCTCGAAAAGGATTTCATCGTGGAGGCCAGAGGCGCTGACATATATAAGCCCGAAAAACTCCACAACTTTTCGCTCTATCTGGCCGGAATATGGTATTCGCTCACCGCACGCGAGGGCCGCTACAACGATCAGGATCCAATCGGAGTGCTTGACGTGACCATATCGAGCGATCTGATACTCCGCGACATACTCGGCATCACGGATCTCCGATCCGACAAACGCATAGATTTTGTAGGCGGCATACGCGGTCTCAGCGAGTTGAGCCGCCGCGTCGACAGCGGAGAGATGGCCATGGCTCTCGCCCTCTATCCTGTGTCGATGAAGCAGCTGATGGATATTGCCGATTCAGGCAATATCATGCCTCCGAAGACCACCTGGTTCGAGCCAAAGCTCCGTTCCGGACTTGTCATACATAAACTCGACTGACCATTGGCATTGTCGACCGGACGATATAATGAAGCGGGGCGCGTTTCGTCAGCCGACGGACGCGCCTTGCCGTTGGCCGACGGCACTACTCCGTCAGGCGAACCGCTGACCGGAGTCTTCGCCACACCTCCTTCGGCATATCTGCGTCTTGCGTTCGGCCGTATTGTCGGCCGGTGGGTGTGGATTCCTGTAGTTGTGGCGCTTGGATGCCTGATAGCTGGACTTGCCGACGCTGATGGCATGCGCTGGATATTTGCCGGAGTGATCCTGGCGTTCTGCGTATATCCGATAGTCATGCTGCATATATGCATGAGGTCAGTGGTCACTTCGGAGGCACGGCTCTGTGTCGCGCCCAAAAGAATTCTGCTCAACTCTGCGGGGATTGAGGTCATATTCCAGAAACCGTGCGATGAACCTTCAGATGAATGCGATGATCCTTCAGATGAAGAGGCCGGCGGAAATGACGCATCTCTTTTACAAGAAAAATCATCGTCGCCACAGACTGAAGCCATGGTCGACGATGATTTTGAGTCGGTATCTTTTAGTGATATTGTCGATGTCGTGTCGTCAAGAAGCGCCTGCGTCCTACGTCTTCGCGGACGATCCGCCCGATATCTGATCATACCCGCTGACGCTTTTGTGTCGGCCGACGGAGCAGCACGCCTGATGTCGGCAACAGCCTCGGCAGCCGGTCAGCCGACGGTGTAGTCCACACAAGCCCGTGCAGCCTTGCATCCGGCTATGATCGAGGCGGCGGCCACATGAGCCGGATGAGCCGCATAGACGGCTACGTCGGCGAGCGACGGCAATGTGGCTGTCAATACCACGTCCCAGTCTTCGGCAGGATTCTCGTTGATGCCCACCTCGATGCTTTCAAGGCATTCTATCTGTCCGGGCAGTGCCTTCAGGGCTTCGGCAAACCGTAGAGCCACCGCCGCACGTTCCTCGGTGCTTCCCGACAGTTTGAAAGTGACGATATGCTTTACCATCGCGCGGTCGTTTAGTTCGTTCCGTACATTTTCTCACGGGCAGCGGCTACGCGCTCGTCGGTGATATAGTCATCGTAGTCCATCATCTTGTCGATGATTCCTGACGGCGTAAGCTCTATGATGCGGTTGCACACGGTCTGGATAAACTCATGGTCGTGCGACGACAGCAGTATGTTGCCCTTGAAGCTCTGAAGAGTGTTGTTGAACGCCTGTATCGATTCCAGATCAAGATGGTTGGTGGGGGAGTCGAGCACCATGGTGTTGGCGTTGCGAAGCATCATGCGGGCTATCATGCAGCGCATTTTCTCGCCGCCGGAGAGCACCGATGCCTTCTTAAGCACCTCTTCTCCCGAGAAGAGCATCTTGCCGAGGAATCCCTTGAGATATATCTCGCTTGAATCGTCGCTGAACTGGCACAGCCAGTCTACCAGATTCATGTCGGTATTGAAAAAGTCGGAATTGTCGAGCGGCAGATAGGCCGTGGTTATGGTCTGACCCCAGTCATACGTGCCGGCATCGGCCTTGCGGTTGCCGTTGATTATTTCAAACAGGGCAGTCATGGCACGCGGATCGCGGCTCAGGAATGCCACCTTGTCGCCTTTCTCGATCTGGAAATTCACATCCTTGAAGAGCAGTTCGCCGTCGACCGATGCTGTAAGCCCGTGCACTTCCAGTATCTTGTTGCCGGGTTCGCGCTCTGGAGTGAATATGATGCCCGGATAGCGTCGCGACGAGGGCTGGATCTCCTCGATATTGAGCTTTTCAAGCATCTTCTTGCGGCTTGTGGTCTGCTTTGATTTGGCCACATTGGCGCTGAATCGCTGTATGAATTCAAGCAGCTCCTTGCGCTTCTCCTCTGCCTTCTTGTTCTGCTGCTGTTGCTGGCGGAGAGCGAGCTGGCTCGACTCATACCAGAAGCTGTAGTTGCCGGCGAAGAGCGACACCTTGTTGTAGTCGATGTCAAGGGTGTGGGTCGACACGGAGTCGAGGAAGTGACGGTCGTGTGAAACCACAAGGACGGTATTCTCAAAGTTTGACAGATAATTTTCGAGCCATGCCACGGTGTCGAGATCAAGGTCGTTGGTAGGTTCGTCGAGAAGCAGATTGTCGGGGTTGCCGAAGAGGGCTTTGGCGAGCAGCACACGCACTTTCTCGTTACCGCTTAGGTCCTTCATGAGCATATAGTGCTTGTCCTCCTTTATGCCGAGGCCGCTGAGCAGGCTCGCGGCGTCGCTCTCTGCATTCCACCCTTCGAGTTCGGCGAACTTCTCCTCAAGCTCCGAGGCGCGTATGCCGTCGGCATCGCTGAAGTCGGCCTTGGCATACAGGGCATCCTTCTCCTTCATGATGTCCCAAAGCACGGTGTGACCCTGGAGCACTGTGTCCATCACAGTGAATTCATCAAATTTGAAGTGATCCTGTTCGAGCACACTCATGCGTTCGCCCGGGCCTTGGGTTATAGTGCCGTGGGTGGGACTGAGCTGTCCGCTCAGCATACGCATCAGTGTGGATTTGCCGGCACCGTTGGCGCCGATAATGCCGTAGCAGTTGCCAGGAGTGAATTTCATGTTCACATCCTGAAACAACACTCTTTTTCCAAACTGTATGCCTAAATTGTTTACCGCTATCATCTTTGTTTACCTTATCTTTATTGAAATCCGATACAAAGTTACCGCTTTTTTTTTATTTCGCCAACCGCGTCGCCCCCGTTATTGCGCTATCATGGATGGATCCGCAATGACGGGGGCGACAATAGTTGTGCGTCAAGTTCTGTCTGTTCAGTCGAAGCAGCGGTCCCAGTCCTTCCATACTGTTTCGTAGCCGAGCGAGCGTATCTCTTCGGCCACCTGTGCGGGGGTGCGCGAGTCGGTGACTTCAAACTGCTCCAGCGAGTCGGGTTCGGAGCAATAGCCTCCCGGATCGGTCTTGCTGCCGGCGCTCATGGAGGTCACTCCGAGTTTCATCATGTTGGCGCGGAATGACGGAGATTCGCGGGTGGAGTAGGATATGTCGACGTCATGGTCGAATATTCTGAAAGCGAATGTCAGCTGGGCAAGCTCACGGTCGGTCATCACCACTTTCGGCTGATAGCCTCCTTCGGCCGGACACATGCGCGGGAAGTTGATGCTGTAGCGGGTCTTCCAGTAATGTTTGCGGAGATAGCGCAGATGACGTGCCATCATCGTCACGTCGGTGCGCCAGTCCTCAAGGCCTATGAGCACTCCCATGCCTATCTTGTGCACTCCGGCCTGACCCATGCGGTCAAATCCGTTGACACGCCATTCGAAAATGGATTTCATGCCGTGGGGATGATAGGTCTTGTAGGCCTCCTCATGATATGTCTCCTGAAAGCACACCACACCGTTCAGCCCGCTGCCTGTCAGCCGCTGATAGTCGCGGGTCTTCATTGGCATCACCTCGATGGTGAGGTTGCTGAAATATGGCCGTGCCACCTGCAGCACCTTCTCGAGATAGTCCACGCCGTTGAGCCTCGGGAACTCTCCCGACACCACCAGCAGATTCTCAAACGGGCCGAGGCGCCGGATAGCCTCACACTCTTTCTTCACCTGATCGAGTGACAGAGTGATGCGCGTGAAAGGATTGTCGTGGTTAAATCCGCAATACACGCACTTGTTGGTGCAGGCGTTGCTCACATAGAGCGGTATATACATCGAAATGGTCTTTCCGAAGCGTTCGAGCGTATAGGCGTGCGACAGCTGCGCCATCTCTTCGATATATGGTTGTGCGGCCGGCGATATGAGCGCCATGAAGTCGTCCACGTCAAGATGCTCCTTGGCGAGAGCCGTTTCCACATCCGAGGCCGTCTTGGCCGCGATCTCGGCGGTGGTGCGGTCCCAGTCATATTTTTTCAGTTCGTCGTAAAACATCGCTGTCGGATTATTTCGCGCACTCTTCGGCTGTCGACTGCGATATGCGCATCGCGCAGAAGTTGGGTCCGCACATGGTGCAGAAATGGTCGTCGTCGCGGTGACTCTCCACATAGTAGCGACGGGCTTTCTCCGGGTCAAGCGACAGGTTGAACTGGTCTTTCCACCTGAAGTCGTAGCGTGCGAGGCTCATCGCGTCGTCGCGCACCTGTGCGCCGGGATAACCCTTGGCGAGGTCGGCGGCGTGGGCGGCGATCTTGTAGGTGATCACGCCCTGACGCACATCGTCGAGATTGGGGAGTGCCAGATGTTCTTTGGGCGTGACATAGCATATCATTGCGGTGCCGGCCCAAGCGATCTGTGCGGCGCCTATGGCCGAGGTGATATGGTCGTAGCCGGGAGCTATGTCAGTGGTCAGCGGGCCTAGTGTGTAGAACGGGGCTTCGTGGCATTTGTCGAGCTGACGGTCCATATTCTCCTGTATCTTCTGCATCGGCACATGGCCGGGACCCTCTATCAGCACCTGTACGCCGTGGACCCAAGCCTTTTCGGTGAGTTCGCCGAGCACGTCGAGTTCGAGGAACTGCGAGCGGTCGTTGGCATCATGGATTGAACCCGGGCGGAGGCCGTCGCCGAGCGATACGGCCACGTCATACTGTGCCAGTATCTCGCATATCTCGTCGAAGTGGGTGTAGAGGAAGTTTTCCTCGTTGTGGATCACCGCCCATCGTGTCATGATGGATCCTCCGCGGCTCACGATTCCCGTCAGGCGTTCGTTGATCATGTCGGCGTGGGCGCGGAGTGCGCCGGCATGGATGGTGAAGTAGTCCACACCCTGCTCGGCCTGCTCTATGAGCGTGTCGCGGTATATCTCCCACGAGAGGCGCTCCACGCTGCCGTCCACCTTTTCGAGAGCCTGGTATACCGGCACAGTACCTACGGGCACCGGACAGTTGCGGATGATCCATTCGCGCGTTTCGTGTATGTTGGCTCCGGTGGAGAGATCCATAAGTGTGTCGCCGCCCCAGTAGCAGCTCCACACGGCTTTGCTTACCTCCTCCTCGATGCCCGACGACAGAGCCGAGTTGCCGATGTTGGTGTTGAGCTTCACGGCGAATTTGCGGCCTATGATCATCGGCTCCGCTTCGGGATGATTGGGATTGGCCGGGATCACGGCGCGTCCGGCGGCAACTTCTTCTCTCACCGTTTCAGGAGTGATGTAGCTCTTGATGCCGAGAGCCGCGCAGTTCATGTTCTCGCGGATGGCCACATACTCCATTTCAGGGGTGATGATACCTCGCCGGGCGAGATCCATCTGCGTGATGCGGCAACCCTGTTTAGCTCTCAGCGGACGGTGGCGGTTGGCGAACCGTATCGCGTCGAGCGAACGGTCGGCTTCGCGCTGACGGCCGTATTCCGAGGTGATTTCAGGCAGCTGCTCGAGATCGTCGCGCCGTGCGTTCCACTGTTCGCGTATGCGAGGGAGTCCGCGGTTGATGTCGGTGGTCACATCCGGATCGGTATAAACGCCGCTTGTATCGTAAACGTAGACCGGTTCGTTCTCCCTGACGGTCTTCGTGCCGTCGGGAGCTACTTTGACCGTGGGGGTGAGTATGACACGGCGCATGCCTACTTTCACATCGGGGTGTATCTCGCCGTGCATGTATGTTTTCTCCGAGCCGGGATAGCTGTGGAGATTGATATTGTCGATAGTCATAATTCTATGTGATAGGGTTGGAAATCAGTCAAGGAATGAGGTGAGAGGGCTTGTGGCCTGAGCGTGGACGGCAGCGCCGGTGGCCACCCGTCCGAGTCCGGCCAGACGGGCTTTGCGGCCGGCCTCGACGGCGAGCCTGAATGCGACAGCCATCTCCACAGGGTTGCGCGCCACGGCTATGGCAGTGTTCACAAGCACAGCATCGGCTCCGATCTCCAGAGCCTCGGCCGCATGCGACGGCGCTCCTATGCCGGCGTCGACCACTACCGGCACCGTGCTCTCCGCTATGATGATTTCAAGCAGGTCGCGTGTACGCAGTCCCTTGTTGGTGCCGATCGGCGCTCCCAGCGGCATGACTGCGGCTGTGCCTGCCTCTTCAAGGCGTTTGCAGAGCACCGGGTCGGCCTGTATGTAGGGGAGCACATGGAATCCCTCCCGGGCCAGTATCTCTGTAGCCTTTAGTGTTTCCACCGGGTCAGGCAGCAGATACTTGGGATCGGGATGGATCTCTAGTTTGATGAAGTCGGTGCCGAAACAGTCGCGGGCGAGCCGTGCGGCCATTACAGCCTCTTCGGCGTTGCGCACGCCCGAAGTGTTGGGCAGAAGAGTGACATGCTCGCGGTTGATGTGCTGGAGCATGTTGTCCTCTTCCTCGTGGTCCATGTCGATGCGCTTCATGGCCACGGTGACCATTTCCGAACCCGACGCCAGTATGGCGTCAAGCATAAGCCGGTTGGAGGCGAATTTGCCCGTGCCGACAAAGAGGCGGGAATGGAATCCCCGTCCTCCTATTGTCAAAATGTCTTCCATTGCAAGTGTATTGTAGTTCAGTCGTGAGGAATATCCATCAGACGTTCCATTATCTTCATAGTGTAGAGCATTGGATCGGGAGCGTTGATGATCGCCCCGCTTACGGCTATGCCGTTGATCCCTGCCGCTTTAAGCGGATCTACATCGTCGAGCGTGAGGCCGCCGATAGCTACGATCGGCAACTCGACTCCGGCCTTGCGCACGGTGTCGACAACCTCTTTGACCCCATCGGTGCCGAGCACCGGGGCGAGATTTTTTTTGGTCGAGGTGGTGTGTACGGGGCCGAGGCCTACATAATCCACATCCTTCCCTTTCCATTTGATTATATCTTCGGCGGTGTTGGCTGTGACGCCTATTATTGCGTGCGGGCCGAGAAGCTCGCGTGCTTCCATCGGATCCATGTCGCCGCGGCCGAGATGCACTCCCGATACGCGCAACTCGTTGACGAGTTCCACACGGTCGTCGATTATCAGGAATGTGTCGTGGTCGCGGCATAGGGGTATGAGTTCCAGAGCAGTCCGGCGCACATCCTCGTCGGAAGCGTCCTTCATACGCAGCTGTATCCAGCGGCATCCGCCCTCAATGGCCATCCGCACTTCCTCGGCTATCGACCAGCGGTCGGAAGGATTGGTTATGAACTGCAACATAGTCGTAGATCTGTTTTAATTGAATTCTGGTTAAACAAACTGGCGGAGCCGGTGTTCGAGATCCTGTTGCCCGGAGGCTGCCCAAAGGTAGCCGAGCACGGCATATCCGCCGAAGCCGGCTCTGCGCAGATAACCGGTGTGCTCCGGAGTGACTCCGCCTAATGCTATAACAATCGGTGATGAAAATGTTTCGATGCTCTCCAGTTCATAGTCGCTGAATGCAGCGGTGTAGCCCGGTTTGGATATGCTGTCGAACACCGGACTGAGTGTGACATATTCGAGATGGCTGTCGGCCTCGGCGATCTCTTCGACTGTGTGGCATGAACGCGACAGACCTCCCCGATAATTGGCGGGAGGGGCAGGGCAGCGTCGGTTGAGATGCAGCCCTCCGACATTGAATTCGTTGATCAGTTCGAAATGCCCGTGGAGTCGTAGCCGTGAATGAAATTGCTGCGGCACGCTCTCGATCAGTCGACGCATCTCTGACAGCGAGGCCGCAGGGTGACGCAGGTGCACTGCATCCCAGCCTTCGCGCAGGATTGTGGCGATCCATTCTCCCTCGTCGTGGCGCGGGTCGGTTCCGGTGACAGCTATCCGCATCATGTCGGTCATCCGCCGTAAAAAGCTGTGATGACTACTACGCGGTCGCCATCGGTCAGCACCGTTTTCGGACGCATGTCGGCTGTCGCCGCATGATTTTTGAGCGCAGTG
>NZ_PUED01000008.1 GCF_003024925.1 Paramuribaculum intestinale | reverse complement strand
TGTGATAGGGCCAAACAGCGAGGAATCTGTGGCCCGCTACATACTTGAGTCGCTCGGATTAGTGGACTGCAACGACCGACACTGAACTACCCCGCTCCACGACGACCATGCAGGAAACCTTACATATGATAGCATTGAGGACAGTGGCCTACGCCGACGACCGCTCGATACTCTCGGCCTACACGCGCAGCCGCGGGTTCATGTCGCTGCTCGTGCGCGGCGGCAAGGGGCGCGAGGCGAGCCGTCGCAGGGCTTTGCTGCAGCCCATGTCGGTGGTGGAGTGCGTGGCCGACATCGTGCCGGGGCGCGATGTGAGCCGCATAATGTCAGTCAGGCCTCTGCGACCTATGCACGGGGTTATTTCGTCGCCGGTAAAGCAGACTGTGGCGATGTTTCTGGCGGAGGTGCTGGGGATAGTGCTTCGCAGCAGCCAGCCTGACGCGCAGACGTTTGACTTCGTGGCGCAGTCGGTGGCGGTGCTCGACGAGCTGCCCCGCGAGCGCACGTCCAACTATCACATAGCTTTTCTGAGGGGTCTGGCCGTGTGTCTGGGGATAGAGCCCGACGCGGGAGCCTACAGGAGCGGCATGGTGTTTGACATGGCCGACGGCATCTGGCGTCTCAGCGCCCCGCTCCACAACAGGTGGATCGGCAGCGACGAGGCGCGGGTGGCTGCGGCTCTTTGCCGGATGACGTATGCCAACATGCATCTATACAGTTTCGACCGCGCGGCACGCAACGCCGTGCTCGACCGTATAATGCAGTTCTACTCTCTCCACCACACCCGTCTGGAGGGGGTGAAGTCGCTCGACATACTCCGGTCAATGTAAAGGGGGCGACGGATCAGCGCAGACGATCGTAGGAACGGAGCAGCCGCTGGTCGGCATTCACACCGCGCCACGCTGCAATCTGAGCCACGACAGCCGCCGGAGGGAGCAGCAGAGTCCATGAGAGAGAGGAGAAGCCGGCTCCGTCGGCAACGAGCACCCCTACAAGCGCAAACGCCTCAGATATGATCGCGAACGCCATCGAAGCGACTATCACAGCCTTCTGACGCCCGTGGCTGCGGTAGAGGAATATCGCCACGAGGCAGAGCAGCGCCGAAACGAGCGCCGGCACGAGCACAAATATGTCGGAAGCCACTTCAATAGCCTTTCCGGCCACAGAGCCGAAGGGGAGAACACAGAACACCGCCATGACGGCCACGGCAGCAAGAAGCCAGAGAGATTGAACACGCTGTATCATATTGTAAATCTTAAGTAACTCGTAAAATCAGTTGACATTATTAAGCTCATCAGTAACCCGTGGCTTGCCGCGAATCACTTATCACATTCCAATTAATCCAATTTAACCGCAGCGAGCACTCTGCGGCGCGACAAAATTAAACAAAATCGGCGGATATTTTGTAACTTTGTCATCACTAACCGAAAAAAGATGGATCAGCGCACACTCATACTCATAACCAACGACGACGGCTTCGAGGCCGCAGGCATCAGGTATCTGGCAAAATGCGTCGGCCGCTGGGCCGATGTGGTGACGGTGGCTCCCGACAGCCCCCGATCGGGTCAATCGTCGGCCATAACGGTGAACAGCGAATTGTATCTTACCCGCCGGGCCGACGAAGAGGGCGCTCAGGTGTGGTCGGTCAACGGCACACCGGTGGACTGCGTGAAGCTCGCGATGCACGCCCTCTTCAGAGAGCGCCGTCCCGACCTGATACTGTCGGGCATCAACCACGGCTCAAACTCGGGCAACTCGGTGCTGTACTCCGGCACAATGGGCGCCGTGATCGAAGGGTGCACGCTCGGCATCCCGTCGGTGGGATTCTCGCTGCTCGACCATCACGCCGACGCCGACTTCAGCGAGTGTGGCCGCTATGTCGACGAGATAGCCCGCGGAGTGGCCGCATCGGGTCTGCCGTCGGGCATCTGCCTGAACGTCAACATCCCCGCCCGATGCAAACCCAATGGGATAAAGCTCGTCAGGGCATCCATGGGACACTGGATCGGCGAATACTCGCAGACAACCGCTCCCGACGGGCGCACCGCCTACCGGCTCACCGGCGAATACGTGGACCGCGATCCCGACGACTCCACGACCGACAACTACTGGCTCGGCCGGGGCTACGTGACAGTCGTGCCCACGGGCGTGGACATGACCGCCGACTGCAAAGACATAGCCTGCCTGAGGGAACTTTAATCAAAATCACCGTGTTAATCTATCAAAGACACAACGATATGGACAGCATGTATGAAATCCTGATGGGACTGCCGCTCTTCAACGGAGTGAGCCGTGAACGCATCAGCGAGGTGGTGGGACGCGCTCCCTTCCACTTCCTGAAGTATCTCGAAGGAGAGAGAGTGATAGAGCGCGGCGAGCCATGCACCCATATCAAATTCGTGATATCAGGCTCGGTCAGATCCACTGTGACAAGCTCCAACGGACGGTTTCAGGTGTCGCAGACTCTGGAGGCTCCCAACGTGATAGCTCCCGAATTTCTTTTCGGCCGCAACACCACGTATCCGGCCGAAGTGGTGGCCATGGAGCCTGCCGGAATCATGCAGATCTCGAAGAACGACTATGTGGATATACTCAACGCCGACAAGGTGTTTCTGTTCAACTTCCTCAACACACTGTCGGTCAACGCCCAAAAAGCTATCGACGGCGTTCTCGCCGTGGCTGCGGGATCGCTTGAGGAGCGCATAGCCTTCTGGATCATAGCGCTGACACAGCGCGGCGGCACCGACGTGAAGCTCATCGGACGCCAGCGCGACCTCTACTCGCTGTTCGGAGTGCAGCGCACATCGTTTATCTCCACTCTGGAGTCGATGCGCGAACGCGGCATCATAGAGTATGACCAGCACGAGATCAGGGTGAAATCGCGCCGCAAGCTGCTGGCGATGCTCTCGACCGACAACGAATGATCCCTCACACCGCATCCTTTATCACATCTTTTGCCCACATAATTAATTGAATTATAAAAACGAGCGTGCCGCAACTCCCGCTGCAGCACGCCCAATAGAAAAATTCAATTCATCGATATTGTCAGGCCGCGTGTCAGAACAGGATCTGAATGCGTGCCTGTATGGTGTTGACGTGACGGTTGCGCTGCGCGTCGGAGGAGCGCACGTCGGTATAGCTGTAGCGGAGACGTCCGATAACATACTTGTTGAAGTAGTAGTTGAGTGTCATCGACGCATCGTTGGAGATGCCGCCATGTATGCCGCTGCGACCCTGGTTGGCATCGGTGTAGTTGTAGCCGAGCACCATCTCGAGCGTACCCTTGCCGGGAGTGGCGAGTCCGGCGTCGCCATGCGAGTAGCCGTAGTCAGATCCGATAAGAATGCCGCGGAGCAGGCCGTAGACACCCTGCGCGCGATATGACTCGAATCCGGTGCGGCGCGCCACGTTCATATAGTAGTACTGTCCCTCGCATGCGATGCGTCCCTTCATGAGCAGCCATTCGGGCGAAAGTTTGAACACTCCTTTTGCATTGGTGACATCGGCTCCGAGCATTCCCTCCTTGCTGACACGCGTGGGAAATCCGGCCGACCAGTTGAAGTAGCCCTTTGATGCGACGGTCTCTCCGTCTTCGGCAGTTTCTGCCTTGTGGAGAGCCGACTGATACCAGAGCGACATGCCCACCTGCGCCACGAGTCCGGTGGCGTGACAGGGGCGCCACACCGCACGGTTGAGCGCTCCGACGCTCACCTTGCCCTGCTCGTTGGAGGGGGAGGTCATCGACGTTCCGGCCACGATGCCCGAGAAGCTAAGGAATGCCGGGCCGCAGTCGTGGACATATTCCAGACCGATATTACGTCCGGTGGCATTGAAATAGGTATCAGTGGTGGCGGCTTCCATCTGCGGCTTCATCGACGACGATGTGGCGGCGTTGAGTCCGAACTGATGAACGAAGTAGCCCGCACGGAGATAGTTCTCACTGTTGAAGGAATACTGTATATAGACATCCTTCATGCTGAGCTTGTTGAACGAATACCCGGCATCGATCTTTCCGGACCACTTGCCGTATGAGGCCTTGACACCCATACGTATGTCGGGTAGAGCCACTCCGTCGGCGAGTCCGTCGCCGTCGGGAAGATAGACAGCACCGTCCATAAGCACACGTCCGGTGGGTTTTACTGTCAGTTTGGGCTCGTCGTCGGCAGCCATTGCCTGCAGAGCCGGCATGGCAACTATAGCCATGACAGTCATCACTTTAGCAATTCCATTCATTTTTTTCATAATTGTATTGGAAAAAGCCCCTTTCTTAGTTACGTTTTCGAAAATTAATAAAATTTTAACAAGCTAAAACCTTTTTTTGTTCACATTGTTTGTAATATTGAATCCGATATTAATCCGATATTAATCCGATATTGAATCCGACCATTCACTTACTCACAATCATAAAATAACATGAAACTCTTCAACACGGCTCTCGCAGCCATCCTCCTCTCACTTCCTCTGGGAAGCGTAGCCCAACAGCAGCGTTCACCCGAATTCAAACAGAAATATCAGCTTAAAGAAGCTGTAGTGCTCAGCCGCCACAACATCCGCTCTCCGCTGTCGGACTCCAAGAGCGATCTGGGACGCATGACCCCTCATCAGTGGACCGTATGGTCGGCGCCCAAAAGCGAACTGACCCTCCGCGGCGGCGCCGTCGAGACAATGATGGGCCAGTATTTCCGCAAATGGGCCGAGGATGCCGGTCTGTTCCCCGAAAACCATCAGCCGTCGGCCGACGACGTCAATGTGCAGGCCAACTCCATGCAGCGCTGCATTGCCACCGCCCAGTATTTCACTTCGGGCTTCATGCCTGTGGGTGGCGTGGAGGTCAACCACCGTTACGTGCCCTCGAAGATGGATCCTCTGTTCAACCCTCAGCTCACGAAGGTGTCGCCCGAATTTGTGGCCATCGCGATGAAACAGATAGCCGAGCAGGGCGGCAAGAACGGCATACGCGGCATCAGCGAGCAGCTTCGCCCCGACTATGAGCTGATCATCGACGTGCTCGACGTCGACAAGTCGCCGATGACCAAGGACAACGATCCGAAGCTTAAGGCTCTCGACAACTACGATACGGAATTTGTGTTCGAGCAGTTCCGGGAACCGGGACTGAAATCGGGCTCTGCCCTGAAGACCCTCAACGGCGCCAGCGACGCCTTCATCCTCCAGTATTATGAGGAACCCGACACGCTCAAGGCAGCCTTCGGCCACAAACTGACACGCGCCGACTGGGAACGTCTCGCCCATATCAAGGACGTGTATCAGGACGCCCTGTTCACAGCTCCGATCGTTGCAGTCAACGTGGCCCGTCCGCTCATCCAGTATATGTATGACGAACTTCGCTCGCCCGACCGCCGGTTCACCTTCCTCGTAGGCCACGACAGCAATCTGTCGTCGGTAGCCACCGCCCTTGGTGTGGAGCCTTACGAACTGCCCGCCGCAATTGAGAAAAAGACCCCGATAGGATCGAAGATCGTGGTGGAGAAATTCGAAGGCAAAGATGGCAAGACCTACGCCGACATCAACATCGTGTATCCGACTCTCGAGCAGCTCCGCAACCTGCAGCTGATAACTCTCGACAACCCGCCGATGGTGTATCCGCTGTCGCTCGAAGGACTGGAGCGCAACGCCGACGGCCTCTATCTGCTCTCCGACGTGGAATCGCGCTTCGAGCAGGCTCTGCGTGCCTACGACGCGATACCGTAACTATCTGGCAATATTCACAATAAACAATCCATAATAGCACAGCCACTCCATCGCAGGGGTGGCTGTGCTATTTTTTTCAAAGCTGAACCGCTGTCGGATAACAAATTATTAGTATCTTTGTAAAAATATTCATTACGAATTTCAACAAACCAATCAACACCTTAAAACAATTATCAGTCAAGACATGAGCTTCAAGAGTATTATGGTAGCCTCGCTCTGTGCGATGGCGCTCTTCGCATCGTGTGGCACCGCCGACGCCAACCGCACGATTGTCACCGAAGTACCCGAACGTCCGGCCGGACAGGCCGACATGCTCGGCTTCGCCGCCGAACCGATGGATTCAGTACGCATCGGCGTGGTAGGACTCGGCATGCGCGGAGCGGATGCCGCCAACCGTCTCACCCTTGTGCCCGGCGCACGCGTGACAGCCATCTGCGACATAGACACAGCCCGTATCAACAAAGTAATGGCACGCTATGCATCACGCAACTATGGCCCCGTTGCCACATACGGCGGCGAGGAAGAGTCGTGGAAACAGCTCTGTGAGGATCCCAACGTGGATCTGGTATATGTGGTGACCGACTGGAAACATCACACTCCCATAGCATTATATGCAATGGAGCAGGGCAAGCACACCGCCATAGAGGTGCCTGCCGCTTCTACCCTCGAAGAGATCTGGGATCTCATCAACACTTCTGAGAAAACCCGCAAGCACTGCATGATGCTCGAAAACTGCGTGTATGACTTCTTCGAAATGAACACCCTCAACATGGCCCAGCAGGGTCTGTTCGGCGAGGTGCTCCACACCGAAGGTTCTTATATCCACAATCTTGACGAATTCTGGCCTGCCTATGCCAACAACTGGCGCCTTGAGTTCAACAAGGAGCGTCGCGGCGACGTATATCCCACCCACGGTGTAGGCCCCGCCTGCCAGCTGCTCGACATCCACCGCGGCGACCGCATGACCACTCTCGTGGCCATGGACACCAAGGCTGTCAACGGTCCGGCCGCATGGAAGAAGATGTTCGGCGAAGAGGCCGACACATTTGCCAACGGCGACCACACAATGACAATGATTCGCACCGCCAACGGCAAGACCATCCAGATACAGCACGACGTCGTGAACCCGCGCCCCTACAGCCGCATGTACCAGCTGACCGGCACCAAGGGCTTCGCCAACAAGTATCCCGTATCGCAGTATGCCTTCGAGCCCGAACAGCTCGACTCGGCTACAGTTCCCGACCATCAGAACCTCTCGGCCCACGGCGCCATCTCGCCCGAACAGCAGGCCGCACTGGTGGAGAAATACACTCACCCGATCATCCGCGAGGTGGGCGACGTAGCCAAGAAGGTAGGCGGCCACGGCGGCATGGACTACATCATGGACTATCGCCTCGTCTACTGCCTGCTCAACGGTCTGCCCCTCGACATGGACGTGTATGACCTGGCTGAATGGTGCGCTCTGACTCCCCTGTCGGAGATCTCGATTGCCAACGGCAGCGCCCCCGTGGAAGTGCCCGACTTCACCCGCGGCGGATGGGACAAAGTGAAAGGCTACCGCCACGCTTTCAAGAAGTAATTCCGAATCAGACCCACAAATAAAATCCCCGCCGGACGCTCATAGGGCATCCGGCGGGGATTGCGTTTTTTTTAGAGATTGTTTGAACTTCACTTCTATTCACTCAAAGAGGATTTTCGGAGAGATTTGCGTGAGTTGATGAGGGAGCGATGCGGGCATCGTGACCGATGAAACTTGACGCAAATCGCCCGAAAAGACCTTTGAGGGGATAGAAAGAAGTCCCTATTTATTTCTTCGTGTTAAATTCAAACACTCTCTTAATCATTTATCTGCATCGACCCGACGGCTCAGCGGTAGTCGGCGAAGCGTGTCTGGAGCTGTTGGCGCGCGAAGAATATGCGGCTCTTGATGGTGCCCAGCGGCAACTGCATCTTTTCGGCGATCTCGCCGTACTTGTAGCCAGCCACGTGCATCGAAAAGGGTATGCGGTATTTGTCGGGGAATTCGTTGATGGCGTCGGTGATCTCCTTGGCGCCGAACGAGCCTTCGGGAGTTTCCAGGCCCGAGTCCTGGCTGAGGTTGAGATGGTAGAGATCGTCGGTCTGGTCGATGACCGTGGCCGAGCGCACCACGCGGCGGTAGTTGTTGATGAAGATGTTGCGCATGATGGTGAACACCCATCCCTTGAAGTTGGTGTTCTCGACATATTTGTCGGCGTTGTCGAGGGCTTTCAGCGTGGTATCCTGAAGCAGATCGTAGGCATCGTCGCGGTTCGATGTGAGCATGAAGGCGAAGTTGAGGAGGTTTGCCTGGAGTCCCATGAGTCTGGATTGAAAGTTTGCTGTAGCCATTGTAGTGAGGTTTTAGAGGTGTAATGGGTTGTTATGTCGGGTTTGTCAGCACTGATGTTACAATTCGTTGACAATGCAAAGTTACGGAGAATTACAGCTCTACAAGTGTTTTTGTGTTAAACGAAGTTAAATCAGTTACAGCCTTGTTACATCGAACATTCATCAAATATTATCACATTGATATATTGAATATTATAAAGTTCAGTAACATCACGCTACTTAACGGAACGTTTCTATAATTTCCTTGCAAATACCTTCTCCCATAGGAGGACGGGAGCAGCCAGAGCCATCGGAGTAATCGGAACCATCAGAATAATCAAAGGCTGCAGAGCCGAGCCCGGCGCTGTTCGGCGAGGTATGTCGTGGGTGCCAATGTCACGTGCAATCAGGTGTCCCGGCTGACGCGAATATAGCGAGAGCGGCCGCGCGATGGCGCGACCGCTCTGCATAGAGGTATATAAGACCGTGTAGACGGTTTACTTGATGTTGGGGTTGAGTGCGTGCCACTCGTTGACGGGGGGAAGCACGCCCAGAGAGATCACTTCGTCGCGGAGTGTGCAGAGGTGCTTGTAGCTCTGCTCAAGCTCTGCCTGCTCCTGCGGTGTGCCCTGGGGTTCCTTGCAGTGTACGCCGTTCTTGTCAATGACGGTTTCCATAGCCATCATGATGTGGTTGAAGCGGTCGTCGTCGACATAGCATCCTGCGGGCCATGTGAAGGGCTTGCCTCCCATGGCTGCGGCGATCATCTCGATAGAGATGTAAGAGGGGCTCTGGAACGAAGAGCGGCCGCGGAGGTCGATGATGTTCTTGCCGCCCTGCACCACGCGCACACGGAGTTCTTCCCATGCCTTGTCGGGGAATTCGGCTGTGCCGATGATTTCGGTCAGAGGCTTGCCGTCGACCTTTGTAGTGGAGGCATAAACGGCCATCTGCTCGCCGTGTCCGCCGTAAGTGCGGCTGTTGACGATCTTGTCGGGCGAGATGTGGAACTGTTTGGCAAGCTCGCTGCGCAGGCGTGTGCTGTCGAGAGCGGCGAGTGTGGTCACCTGCGAGGGCTTGAGGCCGGCATAGAGCAGGGTGATCAGACCGGTGATGTCGGCGGGGTTGAAGATCACGACGATGTGCTTCACGTCGGGGCAGTAGGCCTTGACGTCCTTACCGAACTGCTCGGCGATCTTGGCGTTGCCGACGAGGAGATCCTCGCGGGTCATGCCGGCCTTACGGGCTGCGCCGCCCGAGTTGACGATATATTTGGCTCCGGTGAGGGCTTCCTTGATGTCGGAAGTGAAGGTGATGTTCACGCCTTCGAATCCGCAGTGGAAAAGCTCTTCGGCCACTCCTTCGAGCGCGGGAGCATAGGGGTCGTAGAGACAGATGTTGGGGGTCAGACCCATCATGAGGGCGGTCTGAGCCATGTTGGAGCCGATCATGCCTGCGGCACCAACAATCACGAGTTTTTCGTCGGTCAGAAAGTTCATTTTTTTTAGAGTATTAAGAAGTTATAACTATTATATATCCTTGAATTTCGCATCAAGCACCGGGCTCCTATGCCACCCCGCGCTTGATTTCACAAAAGTAACGATATTTTCGTAATCAACGTTCATCAAGAAGCGTTTTTTTTAGCCAACAATATCCAACAATAGTTATACGACGCCAGGGCGGCCTCGCCAATAGTCTGTCGGGGATCTGTCAGCTGCGCTGAAACTGCGTGGGCGACATGCCTGTGAGGTGCTTGAAATATTTGCCGAACGACGACTGGTTGGTGAAGTTGAGTTCATATGCTATCTGCTGAACGTTCTTGCCGGAGAAGCGCAGCAGGTTCTTGGCCTCGAGTATCACATAGTCGTCGATCCAGGCCGATGCCGGCCGTCCGGTGGCTTCTCTGACCACTATCGACAGATATTTGGGCGATATGAAGAGTTTAGACGCATAGAAGCTGATGGACCGCTCTCTGCGGTGATATTCCCTGACAAGCTGCATGAACTCCTTGACATAGTTGTGGCGGCGTGTCGAAGGCCGCTCTGCCGACGAGTCATCGGCCACCTCGCGACGCTTGCCGAACTGCATGAGCTGATAGAATGCGGCCGCGATGACGGATCGGGCTATAGACCGGATGAACACGGCCTCGGTGTTGCCGCGCGTATTCTCCTTAACAAGTGCAAAATATCGCCTGAGCAGCATCATCTCTTCGGGCGTAAGCAGCATCAGCGGCGAGTGGCTTCCCGACACTCCAATGGAATTGAGCGTATTGATATCCAGGTTTATGTCGCGCATGAATTCATGCGATACGAAAAACAGGCATATATCGAAGTCGCCATCGTCGATATGCCGAGGCTGAAATAGACTTTCCGGCCCGACAAGCAGCACAGAGTCGGGTATCATACCGTAAGTGGCAAGGTTGACATCGACCGTCATCCTGCCCTTGAGCATCAGTATTATCGCCAGCCCGGTCACACGCGTCGGCGTCCCCGAAAGAATACCCTCGATCGGCAGCCTGTCGAAGCGTGCAAAAAAATAGTCGTCGCCAAAATTGCTGAAATCGGAAGCGTAGCGCTGAAGATCCTGCTTCTGTGAACGACTGATTTCATGATCCATCATAACGTATGAATTCGGTTACGTGTGTTGACACAGACTACTCACGCAGCCTTGAGGCGCAACGTGAGGCATAATTGAACGCAAGCCGGACCATCCATCCGACCGCACAAAATTAATATTTTTGTAACAAACGGCAACATTTTGCAGCCAAAACTGCCAAAATTCAAACTTTTTTACCAAATAAATCTGCCAGAAAACGTTTACTGTCATACAACGAAAACGTTAAGCCAAGGCACTAAACCGTCAGAAGAAGCCGTCAAGGATGCAATGAGTAGATTTTTTTTGCGTTAAAAAATGGTCGTCCGACGTCATTTCTGAATTATTTGATTAATTTTGCGCCTTAATTTTTACGAATTTCAATTTTCCTGCTGTGGAAGAGATCAGATTCACAAAGATGCACGGCATCGGCAACGACTACATCTATATTGACTGCATGGAGTCGGAACCGGAATCCCCCGACACTCTGGCGAGGGAGATATCTGACCGCCATACAGGCGTGGGCGGCGATGGAATAGTGATGATCTGTCCGTCGGACAAAGCCGACTTCAGGATGCGAATATTCAACGCCGACGGTTCGGAAGCCCGGATGTGTGGCAACGCCTCGCGCTGCATAGCCAAGTATGTGATAGACCAGGGGCTGACCGACCGCACCGACCTCACTCTCGAAACACTTTCAGGCATACGCCGGCTGATGGCCCGCAAAGGGTCCGACGGCAAGGTGGAGAGCGTCACCGTCGACATGGGACGCCCGGAGGTGGGTGTCGTCGACACCGAGGTGGCGCTGCCCGACGGCAGCCGTCACAGACTGACAGCCGTGTCGATGGGCAATCCCCACGGAGTGATATTCACCGACGATCTTTCCGACGCAATGGTGCTCGGCCACGGCCCGGAACTTGAAAGACACCCGATGTGGCCCGACCGCGCCAATATAGAGTTTGCACGCACAGATGCACCCGACCGGATAACGATGAGGGTATGGGAACGCGGTTCAGGCGAGACCATGGCCTGCGGCACCGGCGCCTGCGCCACACTGGTGGCGGCGGCAACCAACGGACTGGCCGGTCGCAAGGCCGAGATAAGTCTGCCGGGCGGCCGGCTGACGATAGAGTGGCTGCCGGAGAGCGAAGGGGGTCACGTGATGATGACCGGGCCGGCCACAGAAGTGTTTACCGGCACTTATATCAGAAACTGACACACGATTTACACAATGGTACATATCAACGATAATTTCACCAAGCTTCCGTCGGCCTATCTCTTCTCCGACATAGCCCGCAAGGTGGAAGCGTTCGCCGCGTCTCATCCCGGCGAGAAGATCATCAGAATGGGTATCGGCGATGTGACCCGGCCGATATGCCCCGCAGCCTCGGAGGCTCTGCATCGCGCCACCGCCGACGAGAGCGAGGCGGCGACATTCCGCGGCTACGGTCCGGAACAGGGCTATGGCTTCCTGCGCGAGGCGATAGCCGAGGGTGACTACCGCAGCCGGGGAATAGAGGTGAGCGCCGACGAGATATTCGTCAGCGACGGCGCCAAGAGCGACACCGGAAACATAGGCGACATACTTGCGTCCGACACACGGGTGGCTATGACCGATCCGGTGTATCCCGTATATATCGACACCAACGTGATGGCCGGACGCGCCGGCACACTCGGAAGCGACGGACGCTGGAGCCGCATCATATATCTGCCGGTGACGGCCGGGAACGGATTCGTGCCCTCGCTGCCGTCGGAGCGGCCCGACGTTATCTACCTTTGTTTTCCCAACAATCCTACCGGCACCGTGCTCACCCGCAGCCAGCTGAAAGTGTGGGTGGACTATGCGCTCCGGGAGGGTTCGCTGATATTGTTTGACGCCGCCTACGAGGCCTTCGTCAGCTCTCCCGAGGTACCGCGCTCGATCTATGAGATAGAGGGCGCGCGACGTGTGGCGATAGAATTCAGAAGTTTTTCCAAGACAGCGGGGTTCACCGGCCTGCGGTGTGGCTACACGGTGATACCGCGCGAACTTTGCGGCCTTGCTGCCGATGGCAGTGAGGTGAGCCTGCACCGCCTGTGGCTCCGGAGGCAGACCACGAAATTCAACGGCGCATCGTATCTTACGCAGCGCGCCGCCGAGGCGATCTACTCCGAGGAGGGGCGCCGTCAGGTGGCTGAAACGATAGCCTACTACAAGCACAATGCGTCGACACTGCTGACATCTCTGCGCGAAGCGGGTCTGGAGGCCTATGGCGGAACCGACTCTCCTTACATATGGCTGCGGACTCCCGACGGCATGACGTCGTGGGGCTTTTTCGACATGCTGCTGGAGCGCTGCCGCGTGGTGGGCACTCCGGGTTGCGGATTCGGCCCGTCGGGCGAGGGCTATCTGCGTCTGACAGCGTTTGCCACCCATGAGGCGACAGCCGAGGCGGCAAGCCGCATCGCGGCGCTCCGCCTATAGAAAAAAAATCAGGCTGACAATCATGACAAAAGACCCGGCCGGTAGATAGCTCGAAAGCCGGAACAACAATAAATATTAACCGTTAAAGCTAACGAAAAGATGGAATCATTGAGATTCAAAGTGGTCGATGAAGCGTTTAACCGCAAGGCCGACCCGGTGGAAATCCCGAGTGAAAGACCCGAAAAGTATTACGGCAAGTATGTGTTCAACCGCCAGAAGATGTTTGAATACCTGCCTGCCGACACCTATCAGGCGCTCTGCAGCGCAATCGACAACAAACAGCCTCTGCAGCGTGAAGTGGCCGACAGCGTGGCCGAAGGGATGAAGCGCTGGGCGCTCGACAACGGCGCTCGCCACTATACCCACTGGTTTCAGCCTCTGACCGAAACCACCGCAGAGAAACATGATTCCTTCATAGAGCACGACGGCAAGGGCGGAGTGATCGAATGCTTCAACGGCAAGCTGCTCGTGCAGCAGGAGCCCGACGCGTCGAGCTTCCCCAACGGCGGCATCCGCAACACCTTCGAGGCCCGCGGATATTCGGCATGGGACATATCGTCGCCGGCCTTCATCATAGGCAACACCCTGTGCATACCCACCATATTCATATCCTATACAGGCGAAAGCCTCGACTACAAGACTCCCCTGCTCCGCGCGCTCAACAGCGTTGACAAGGCGGCAACCGCTGTGGCGAAGATGTTTGATCCGGATGTGGAGCATGTGCGCACGTATCTTGGCTGGGAACAGGAGTATTTTCTTGTCGACGAGAGCCTTTACTCGGCGCGTCCCGACCTGATGCTCACAGGCCGCACCCTCATGGGGCATGAATCGGCCAAGAACCAGCAGCTCGAGGATCACTATTTCGGTGCCATACCTTCGCGCGTGGAGGCGTTCATGCTCGACCTCGAGATAGAGTGCCACAAGCTCGGCATTCCCGCCAAGACACGCCACAACGAGGTTGCCCCAAACCAGTTTGAGCTTGCGCCGGTATTCGAGGAAGCCAATCTGGCCAACGACCACAACCAGCTGATCATGTCGGTGATGGCCGAGGTGGCGCGCCGCCACCACTTCCGCGTGCTTCTCCACGAGAAGCCCTTCGCCGGCATCAACGGTTCGGGCAAACACAACAACTGGAGCCTCGGCACTGACAAGGGCACCCTGCTCTTCGCTCCCGGCCGCAGCCACACCGACAATCTGCGATTCCTGACCTTCACGGTCAACGTGATGGCGGCCGTACACCGCCACAACGCCCTGCTCAAGGCATCGATAATGTCGGCCACCAACGCCCACCGTCTGGGCGCCAACGAGGCTCCCCCGGCCATCATATCGATATTCATGGGTTCGCAGATAGCTGGCATACTTGAGCGCATCGAGCACTCCACCAACGCCGAGCTTACCAATCTGGCCGCACGCAAGGAGCTGGAGCTGAACCTGAGTCAGATACCGGAGATCATGCGCGACAACACCGACCGCAACCGCACTTCGCCCTTTGCCTTCACCGGCAACAGGTTTGAATTCCGCGCCGTCGGCTCTTCGGCCAACTGCGGCGCCGCCATGATAGCGCTCAACGCAGCCGTAGCCGAGCAGCTCATACTCTTCAAGAAAGCCGTCGACGAGCGGATGGCCTCCGGCCTGAGCCAGAACGACGCGATACTTGAGGAGATCCACATCCTGATCAAATCGTCGAAAGCGATACATTTCGACGGCAACGGCTACTCAGACGAATGGAAGGAGGAGGCTGCCCGCCGCGGTCTTGACTGCGAGACGTCGGTGCCGCTGATTTTCGACGCTTATCAGCGCAAATCGTCGGTGGATATGTTCCGCACCACGGGAGTGTTTTCCGAAGTGGAGCTTGCGGCCCGCAACGAGGTGAAATGGGAGATGTACACCAAGAAAGTGCAGATCGAGGCCCGTGTGCTCGGCGATCTGGCAATAAACCATGTGATACCGGTGGCCACGCAGTATCAGTCGATACTTCTCGACAATGTGCTGAAGATGCGTCAGGTGTTTGGCATCGACCGCACGGATCTCACCGCCTCGGTGACCGACTCGATCGAGAAACTCACCCAGCACATCACCGTCATACGCGAGGAGGTGGCCGCGATGGTCGACGACCGCCGTGTGGCCAACCGTCTGGAGTCGGAGCGCGAGAAGGCTCTGGCCTACCACGACCGTGTGGTGCCCCACATGGACACTATCCGCTATCATATCGACAAGCTTGAGCTGATGGTCGACAATGAGATGTGGCCTCTGCCCAAATACCGCGAGCTGCTTTTCATACGCTGACGCGCTGCCTGCAATATAAAAAAAATCCACGCCCGGAGAGCCAAGAGCCTTCGGGCGTGGATTTTTTCGGGGGGATCGAAGTAATCAGAGCTATCGAAGTAATCGTATATTCTGTCGGAGTAGAGAGGAGAGAGTAGAGAGAAGAGAGTGAGAGCGGGATCAGAGGTGGAGGGAGGGGTCGAGAAGGGGGCGGAGGTCGTCCATGGGGATGGTGCAGGAGGGCATACCGGCTGCGTAGGGTGCGATCTCATATTGCTGGTAGATGACTTCGAGTCCGCGTGGCGTCAGTGCCGGGCCTGCGGCGGGAAGCTGTATCTCCGACGGACTGACCAGGAGCATGTCGGCCAATGCCTCGGTGGTCGACACCTCGAAGTATTGCTCCATGAGCGCGCGGCGTATCATGTCGAGCAGCTGGGTCTGCTTGCCGGGAGCGATCAGCGAGTCCCATGTGATCTGCCGGCCTGAAGGGAGGGCGAACAGAGCAGGGATGACGTATGCCGAGCCGTGGGCGCCTCCTTGGTAAGTGTAGCCGCTGAAACTGAACGTGGCGTAGCCCGGGGTTACGGCCACGGTGTCGGCGGAGTAATCGAATGTATAGGACATATCTCTGTCGGGCATTTCGGAGCGCATGGAAGCGAAATCGCGAGCCGACATGGCCAGAAGCGAATCGGCCACTTCACGCGCCACCGACGGGACCGACTCAGCTCCGGAGGCAGTGAAGGCCGTGGGGCCATATTCTCCGGCCGATGCCGCCGACATGACGTCGGCTATCCACTGACGGATGGAGTCGGCCGCGGCATCTCCTCCTACAGGATAGACGAGCCGGATATTGACCGATGCCTGCGATCCGTCGCGGCTGACCGAGTCGGCAAGCGCTATTGAATCAAGCGGCATATATGCCGACGGATCGGTGGCCGGCGCTGCGCTGCGGTGCCCGCAACCAGTGGCTACAGCTGCAAGTGCCGGGATGACAAGATGTCGGAAGAAGTTCATTTAGAAGTGGATTATAGATTAACAAACGGTAAGTAACTCTCAAAAATCACTAATAGCCAATTTTGCGAGTCATTAATTTCTCACAAGTAGAAACATCGCAAAATTACAGAAAGTTTCCCTAAACGGCAAAATCATACCCTGGGCTGAATGCCTCGAACGCAAAAAGGAGGAAACAGACAGAGGGGCTGCATCGCATGACGCAGCCCCTCAACAGGTATAGAATGCTTGTCCAACACACTGACGGCATCAGATCCGACACCGTCACTGCATATAATCGATTCAGAGTGCCTTGACAGTATATGTCTTTGACATAGGCTTACGAACTTTCACAGGCATACCGTGGTCTGCAACCTTAGCTGCGGGCTTGGCCGAAACCGCGTAAGGCACTTTGACAGAAGAAACCGAAGCTTCTTCTTCATCGTCGGCTTTCGGATCGAGATCAAGGATCGCACACTCTTCGTTCCATGCGCAACGCCACAGATATTCTCCTGTTGCAGGATCTACGCCATTGTAAATACCTACACTTTGAGCGGGGAACACGAACTTGGTGCCATCGACAAGCTTACCGCTTTTAGCGCTTCCGACTGCAAAGCCCATGCTTATGGAAGAGGGCTCTACCACAACATTATCGGGATCGGTAGCATCGATGTAAACGTAGAAGTGACCGCGATCGCAGGGATAACCGTAGTAATCTCCCACTGTGGTTCCATCTTCGTCAAGCTCTGTTGCATACGGTTTAACGATACGGTAGTAACCGGGGTATTTGATGCTTTCCTGAACGGTAACGAACCACTGCATGGGCTGACGCGTGATCAGACCTGCGAAGAATGCATCGCTGTAAAGAGCCTGCACAGGCACTTCCTGGTCGTCAACGACCTTAGTAACAGTCTTCCATCCTGCATTCCAGTCGACAGTCTGCATCTCATAACGGAATGTATAGACATACTCGGTCTGCGCCTCTCCGGCGGCATTGACCGGGAGGATGACAACGGTATAATAACCGGTCGTGGTCATCTGGATCTCAAAGCTTCTGCCTGCGCTGTAGAGGCTTTCCGTATCAGCTGCTATAGCGGCCTTTATATCGGCGACTTTCTGGGCGATATCAGCATTGCCAAGCGCTCCGGGATAGATGCGGAAAGCGTAGTTGGCAACATCAGCGCCCTTGACAACATTGAGTATGGCATACTCCTTGCTGTCTTCGCTTACGAACGAACCGTCGTTGCTGACCATCATCTCATAGTCAGGGTATCCCGGGAGCTGCATATAGTCGAAGCCATCCGGGCCAGTCCATCCAAGCTGTCCTGCACCCTTGTCCCAGAAATAAGCCATATTTATGGTCATCAGTCCTGTAGCCTGGTCGAAGCGGCTTGTTTTCTCATAAGGAGTCGAGTCAAGCCCGCCAGCCACTTGCGTGGTGAAGGTGTACAAATCGCAGATCTGAACCTCATATTCTCCATTCTTGGCGCCTGTAGCCTGACGCGGAACAGTAACGATGTTGGTTTTCTTATTGAGCTGCACAAGTATCTCTTTTGGGAAAAGAGTTCCGGCAGCGAACTTGAACTCCTGAAGATCCGGGTTGACAAGCGACGTACGTGTCATAACAGGCTGCGACTCAGTAAATCCGAAAGCAGAGCATGTGTATACAGCCTCACCGGCTTTAGTCCATGCGGTCCAGGGAGCATACTGCAGCGTGATGGTCTGCTGCGACTTGCCGTAAGGAGTCAGATCAGCGCCCTCGATGGCAAGGCTGATGGTATATTTGGTTTCCTGCTGTATCTTCGAGAAGTCGAAGTCGATGGAGATGGGAGCAGTAGCCGATCCGTCGGCAAAAGCAGCCACGCTCGACACGGTGAAGATGTCGGTAGCCTCTCCGCCTACTGTAGCAGTGGCAGTGACAGGCACGGTGATGGCACCCGAAGTGTTGACGCGCTCGACGTTGACAGTGACGGATGTCTGGTTTTCCTCGATGTCGACAGCGGACGGTGTTGTAGTGGGGAAATAGACCTGCGGCGTGGAGAGCTGCTCTGCGGGATCATATTTCACCTCGTCGGTGCAGGCACCGAGTCCCCACATAGTGAGGGCCAGGGCCGGCAGAGCGAGTATTTTGTTGAATTTCATATTCTAAAAAGTATTATGATGCTTGATTAGTATTTGAGCGAGGGGTAGCAGTCAGAGGGATCGGGGTTGTTCCAGTCCTTGACAGCCTCGTTGTTGTTGCCTTCGGTTTCAACGATACAGAAGTTCATCCATGCGGGACGTGTGGTGGTGTTGAACTGTGCCGACTGCTGGAAGTTGGTACCTTCGTAGCCGCGGACAACTGGCTTGTTGAGACGCTTGTAGTCGAAGAAAGTCTGTCCCTCGCCCCACAGCTCGATGCACTTCTGGGTGAAGATCTCGTCGATAATACCGTCCTTGTCAGTAGCACGGCAGGAGTAAACATTGTAACGATATGTCTTCATGAAGTCCTCAAGAAGCTGCTTGCCCTGCGCGGGAGCGGTGTGAGCCACGGCCTCGGCCTCGATGAGATACATTTCCTCGATACGCATCAATGGCAGACATGTAGCCGATCCGACATTGTAATCGTCAATGTTGCCGGCTCCGGGACGGAACTTGAACGAAGAGTAAGCGGGAAGCGTAGCTGCGAAAGCTGCATCGATAACCGGTTCCTGGCCAGCCAGAACAGAACCTTCGGGAGCCTTGTATGAGAGCTTGCGGAAGTCGCGGTCGCTCATCTTGTTGTAGAGAGCGACGCTGATCATGTTGTAGGGACCTGCCGCGGCGTAGCCGTACTGCGCCTCGTTGGATGCCCATGCGGTCCAGTTGAGGATGCCCGACTGCACGCATGCGTCCTCTTTCATAGTCTTGGCGCACCACATCCATGAGCGTCCGAGCTGGGAGTTGTTGAATCCGTCGGTGGTGCTGAGCCACTCCTCGCGGGTCAGCGGAGCGTACTTGCCGGTGTCGATGGCCTTGCGGGCATATTCGGCAGCCTTGGGATAGTCTTCAACCCACATGTATGTGCGGGCCTTGAGTCCGTAGACCACGGCGATGTCGGGGATGTTGTGCCAGTCGTCGGAGGTCTGAACGCCGGAAGCGATGAGCTGCTCGGCCTGGTCGAGGTCGCCGATGATAAACTCGAACATCTGCTGACGGGGCACGCGGGGATTGTTGCGCGACTCGGCCTCGGTGGTCTTCTCGGTAACGATGGGCACGGTAAGTCCGGCTACGTCGTTGCCGTTGAGGTTGACAGAGGATGTTCCGTCGTTGGGCAGGAACTCATATACGCGAGCCATATCGAGATATGTCGACGCACGGAAAGCGAGTCCGGCTCCGTAGAAGGTCTTCTGCGCCTCGTCGGCAGTGGCGAGATCAAACGATGCCATGAGGTTGTTGCATGTGAGCACCTGTTTGTTGTAGAAGTTCCAGTACCACTGCGTGCGCATATACATCGGACCGATATACTGATTCTGCTCCCATGCAGAGAACCAGTCGTAGCCCGAAGCGCAAACTGCGAAATCGGAGGTCATGACGTCGCGGACATGCATAAGCGCGCCGTAGCCCCAGTCGTAGGCCTGACCGTTGTCCATGATGTCGAATGTATTGTAGTAGGCCGGCATAGCCCAGAGGAGGGCCTCGGTGGCCTTGGAGGAAGCGGCCAGCTGATCCTGTGTGGCTCCGCTGGTGGGGAATGTTTCCTCAACGCAGCCGGTAAGCGCGGGCGCTACGACTGCTGCAGCCAGTAATGACTTGAATATGTTGTTCATTGTGTAATTCGTTTGAAAAGTTTAGAACGTCACTGTCAGGCCACCGCTGAGTGTGCGGATGGGCGCATAGTAGGTGTTGTTGATAGAGCCGCTGAGCGACTGACGGGGGTCGATGCCCTGACGCTTTGTCCAAAGCCATACGTTCTCGGCCTGGAAATAGACACGGAGTTTTGTGAGGAACATCTTGGCAGTGATGTTCTGTGGCAGCGTGTATCCGAAGTTGATGGTGTTGAGGCTCAGGTAGTCGGCGCTTTCGAGGAAACGGTCGGATGTCGAAGTGGCGTAGAGGTCGCCGTACTGCAGACGCGGTATGGAGCTGGAGGGTTTTTCGGGAGTCCATGCCTTGAGTATGTCGGCATGCCAGTTGTAGCCTTTCGAGCCTGAGGTGGGATTGCCCATGAAGAGAGCGTACTGGCCGTCATAGACCTTGCCGCCGATCGAGTAACCGAAGTCGAGCGAGAGGTCGAAACCGTAGGCGGTCAGCTGCGTGCCGAATCCGCCGTAGACCTTAGGCAGAGCGCTGTCGAGGATGAAGTAGTCATTGTTGGTCAGCTTGTCGTATGAAACCTTTTCAAGTTCACCGGTAGGCTGTTTGTTTTCGTCAAGGACCTTGTGGTAGTAGAGAGCTGTACCGTCCTCCTGACTGACACCTGCGTAGCGGTACATGCGGTAGCTGTAGAGGGGAAGTCCCTCGCCGTAGAAGTGGGTGCCGGATGAATATCCGCGATATCCGTCGATATCCATCGTCTTACGCTCTTCGGGGAGGTAGGAGATCTTGTTTTTGTAGTAGGTAAGGTTGGCGTTGACGCTCCAGGTGATGTCGCGGGTGTTGATGATTGTGCCAGTGAGGTCGACCTCGACACCGGTGTTGGTCATGTCGCCGATGTTGTCCCAGTAGCCGGTGTAGCCGAACGACGGGGGGAGGGGGAACCATGAGAGCATGTCGGATGTCTTGCGGTAGAAGCCTTCGATGCTACCCGAGAGGCGCGAGTTGAAGAAGTCGAACTCGACGCCGCCGTTGAGGTTGCCGTTTTTCTCCCAGGAGATATCGGGGTTGCCCTTGGTGGCGGGGGTGGCTGCGGGCATGCCCGAACCGTTGATGATGTTGTAGGTATTGGTGTAGAGGAAGTTGTTGATATTATCATTACCCTGTTCACCGTAAGAGAACTTGATTTTCAGCATGTCGACCCACGAAACGTCGAAGAAGCTTTCCTTGGATATGATCCATGCTCCGCCGGCACTCCAGAAGTTGCCCCAGCGGTTGTCGGGGTGGAAGCGCGATGAAGCGTCGCGACGGAACGAAACCGATCCGAAGTATTTCTGAGCGTAGTTGTACTGTCCGCGGAAGAGCCAGCCTTCGTTGTTGTAGTAGGTGCGGTAAGATCCAGACTCACCCGAGAGGATAGCTCCATCGAGTTCGTCGTTGGAGGGATCAAACATATTCGAGCGGTTGGCCGAGAGGTAGTTGTACTTATCCTGATAGAACTCGTGGCCAACGAGGGCGGTCACTTCGTGCACGCCGTTGAACATGTGGTTCCAGTTGAGGAGCTGCTGGAATGTGGTGCTCAGACGGTGGGTGGAGGTCTTGGTGACTATACCGTTGGATGAAGCGTATCCTCCGTAGTAGGGGTTGGTGATAGAGCTGTAGCGTGTTTCGTTGTAGTCAACCGAGTTGTTGGATGTAAACTTGAAGTCCTTGAGGAAGCGGATTTCCACGAAACCTGAGCCGCTGAGAGCGTTGCCGTTGTATTTGTTGGTATCGAGAATAGTGCTGGAGATAGCGTTGGACTGTCCGAACACGGGACGCTGGAGTCCGGCGTTCTCTCCGTCGCCGTAGTCATAGCGCTTGATGCCGTTCTGGTCGATAATGATGTCCTTCTGTCCGTTGCGGATGAAGAGGGGGTAGATGGGAGCTACCTCGGTGGCTGCAGCGAATATGTTGCCCGACGAGTTGCTCGTTCCGTCCTCCGACATGCGCGATGCGGAGTAGTGTGTGTAGCTCATGCTTCCGCCGAGTTTGAGCCACGACTTGGCCTGTGTGTCGGCCGAGAGTCGCCCGGTGAAGCGTTTGAATCCGGTGTTTGGTGTGATACCTTCGTTGTTGAGGAATCCGGCCGATGCATAGAATGAGGTCTGGTCGGTGCCGTTGCTCACGCTCATGTTGTACTCCTGACGGAGGCTGTTCTTATATGAAGCGTCGAGCCAGTTGTCGGGCTCCATCCAGTATTCCTCACCGCGATACGAGCGCATGTAGCCTTTTGTTGCGGCGGGGTTGAACTTACCGTTCTCACCCACGAGATACTGTCCCTGAGGTGCGGTGTAGGTCTGATACCAGAGACCGTAGTCGTTGGCTGCGGTGAGGTTCTGGTTGGCCCACTGGTAGGCCGCCTGCGAGCTGAGCTGCATCTTGTCCATCGCGTAGCGGTTGAGGGAGCTGTAGTAGACCTCGTAGTACTGACGGGGATCCTTGATGAGGTCGTAGTCCTGTGTGGCACGTGTGTTGGCGCCCCATTTGGCGTCGACTGTCACAGTGGCACCCGTTCCGAGCTGTCCTTTTTTGGTGGTGATGAGGATGACACCGTTGGCACCGCGGGCACCATAGAGCGCGTTGGAAGCAGCATCCTTAAGCACAGTCATCGATGCTATATCCTGCGAGTTGATGGTGTTCATATCGCCCGAGAAGGGTGCTCCGTCGACGATCACGAGCGGCGCGTTGCCGGCGTTGATCGAAGAGATACCACGGATACGGATAGTGGGTGTGGTGGTGCCGGGAGCTCCTGAAGCATTGGTGAGCTGCACTCCGGCCACTTTCGAGTTAAGGGCGTTGAGCGCGTTGCTGACCTGCGACTTCTCGATCTGCGAAGCGTCGATGACGGCGGCCGATCCGGTGAATGCCTCCTTAGTGGCTGTACCGTAGGCCACGACCATGACTTCGTCGAGTCGGTTTTCGGCATCGTCGAGCTTGATGATCATCTTGTCGGATGTGATGTCGACTTCAGCAGTCTTCATGCCGACGTAGCTGACTTTGAGCCGCTTCACATTGGCACCGACTTTAAGTGTAAAATTACCGTCGATGTCGGTGGAGCATCCCACGCCCCCTCCTATCGGAAGGACAGAGGCGCCTACAAGAGGCTCGCCGTCGCCGGCGTAGATGACCTGACCCGTCACGGTGCGTTCCTGGGCGGAAGCAACCGCAAACATAGCCACGGTCATGAGTAACAAAAACAACTTTTTCATACTAAAAAATAATTATACAATATGTGACTGTCAATACTGGTCAACACCGGAATCCGCGTCACGCGGCTGAATCCGTGCTCCTTGCCGTCAGCGACGGAGCGGAGCGAAACTTCCGCGACACCCGGCTACAGAGAGACGTGAAAATGTGTCAACGAAAATTATCAAAGCGCAAATTTAATCGTTTTTAATAAATCTCGCAAGGACACAGCGATAAATTCTCCGATTTTAACAGTCAATTCTTGAAAATTGTAATTTTTCCGTAATTTTGCATATATAATACAATTCATTCAACGTAGAAAATGCACGAATCATACCGACACGCAAAGAGCGCTCAAAGCGCCGGCCCGTCCGCCGGCGACAGCACACATCAGGCACTGCTGACCATCATGGACGAGGCCGGCTCGACCAACAGCGTCATGACCGAGACCGACCGCCGCGAAGCGCTGCCCCACGGCTACGCCATCATGGCGCGGCGCCAGACTGCCGGACGCGGACAGCGCGGCAACAGCTGGGAGAGCGAGGCGGGACAGAACGTGACACTGTCGGTGATGCTGCGTCCGGAGGGTGTTGAGGCCCGCGAGCAGTTCATGGTGTCGGAAGCTGTGGCGATAGCCACGGCCGGTGTGGTCGCCGAGCTGACAGGGGTTCAGGCCGAAGTGAAGTGGCCCAACGACATCTACGTCGGCCAACAGAAGATAGCGGGCATACTGATAGAATGCGGACTCGAGGGCGGACGCATAAGCCGCGCCATAGCCGGAATAGGGCTTAATGTAAATCAGAGCGTGTGGCGGAGCGATGCCCCCAATCCGGTGAGCATGCGTCAGCTCACAGGGGAGGAGTATGATACGGCCGCAACAGCCCGGCTTCTGGTGGAGCGCGTGGCGCGGCTGACGGCCATGCTCCCTGCCGGTGCCGACGAGATAGAGCGGAGCTACGCCGCGAGGCTGTGGCGCCGCGAGGGCCGGCATCTGTGGGAGGATGCGGCGAGCGGCGAAGTGTTCAGAGCCGGCATAGCCCGGGTGGAACGCACCGGGCGGCTGATACTCGACAACGGGCGGGAGTATTGGTTCAAGGAGGTGAAGCAGGTGATCCCGGAGCTTCCGTGAACCCAATCATGACCCGCTGCAAGGGATCGACCGAGAACCGACAGACGCGACAAACGCGCAGAGAAAAGGGGGTCGACGTGGAGTAATTTTGCATTGTCAACGCATAACAACACAACACCACGAACGACTATGAAAGAAGAACAGACCGAAGAACAGGCCAAGGCCACAGGGGAGAGCCTGCAGCTGACAGAACCGCAACCAACCGACAACGAGAATCCGCCCGCCGACAGCACTCCACCCGAGGCTGACGGAGTCGCACCGGGCACAGAGGCCACACCGACGACCGGCGACATGAAACTCGCCGAGGTGGTAAGGATGATAGCCGAGGCCGAGAGCAAGGGATATGAACGCGGACGCCGTGAGGGAGCCGAGGAGGAGAGAAAACAGCTACAGCACCGGAGCCACCGCTCGATGTGGGAGGACCGTCATCTGACCGACGCCGAGGAGGAGCGACAGAGCCGACTGGAGATTGACAACGAATTCCTGACCCGCATACGACCTACGGCATGGGACTGACCTGACGGCATCACGATCTCTGCCAAAAACAAAACACACCTATTTAATAATACGACTAAATCCAAGAACAATTATGGGAGAAATTTCTGTGAAAGCCGACGGCATGGCCGGAGGCACCCACGTGGCCGACGGCCCGCTGACCACCGTGAACATCCGCGAAGTCTCGGGCGATCTGCTTCGCAACGACGTAGACAGCCGCGTGGCGCGCGTCAGACCGATGGCCACTCCTGTCGACCAGATCTCGCGCATGATAGGCGCCCGCCGCGCCGCGTCGATGGTGGTCGACTACTATTCGGTCGACACCAAGGCCCAGAGCGCCCGCGGCATAGGCGACCTGAAAGCGCTCAACGACCAGCACGGCAGCGGCCGCACGGTGTATGAGATAGCTACCGACAACGACAACATCTTCGCCCCGACCGACACTATAATGGTGATGGGTGCCAAGGGTGTGGCCGACAGCTCCGGCGAAGCGGCTCCGGCGCTGGTGCTCTACGTGGTGGGGCGCGGCGAAGGCGGTCAGGGACTTCACGTGATAGCCGTCAACGCCGGAGAGAGCGGCGAAACCGACGAAGAGATCAACGGCAAGACCCTCGTCAGAATGGGACGCGCCGCAGCCGAGCTCGATGTGCAGACGCCTCAGTTCGAAGCCCTTCCGCGCAAAGCCCGAAACTACTGTCAAATATTTAAGGCTCAAGTGGAACAGAGCATTCTCGCCCGCCAGAGCGCCAAGGAAACCGGGTGGACTTTCAGCGACCAGGAGGAGGTAGCGATCATGGACATGCGGCTGGGCATGGAGAAAAGCTTCCTATTCGGCACCAAAGCCAGAGTGACCGACCCGCTGCGCTCCGACGAAGTGCTCTTCACCGGCGGCATCTGGAACCAGGCCGGAAGCGACTTCAGCTATACGACCATCAACGAGAATACTCTGATAGACCTGATGAAGAGCGCGTTCACAGGCACCAACGCCGGCTCGGGACGCAAAGTGCTGCTGGCCGGAAGCGAACTGACAGCCCTCCTCAACAAGATCAGCTACACCCGCGTGGCGCAGGCCTCCGACAAGGTGACCCACTGGGGGATAGACTTCTCGGAGATACGCTCGAAGTTCGGCTCGCTCTACGTGATCCATGCCGAAGTGTTCGACCAGTGCGGCCATGAGTACGACGGCCTGGTGATCGACCCCGAGTATCTGGTGAAGTACGTGCACGTACCCTTCAAGGTGGAGCGCCTCGACCTGCGCAAATCGGGACAGCGCAACACCGAAGCCGTGGTAGCCACCGAAGCGAGTTGTCTGGCTCTGCGCCATCCGAAGTCGCACGTCAGAGTGACCCGCAGCGTCTGACCTATGGCAGTCACGATCAGACTGACCGAAGATGAACTCCTGCAGCGCGTGAGACTCGCGCGCTGCATGGAGCCTTCGGGCGACGCAGACGGAGAGACCGAGATAACGCGCGAGGACGCCCCGGTGGCCGACCAATGGCTTCGAACCACATTGCGGATGCGCTACGAAGAGATGATGACCGACGCCGACGCGGCTGATCTGCCGCTTACCGACTGCACGACCACGGCCACACTCGCCGCACGCGCCGACGACCATTCGAGCTGCGACCTGTATATGCCGGCACGCGCCATAAGAGCCGCCACCGTGAGGCTGCGCGGATGGAGAGCCGACGCACTCATGACCACTCCGGAGAGCGAGGCGGCCGCCGACCAAGGCAACCCCTACGGCCGCGCCGGGCGATGCCGACCGGTGGCCGTGGATCACGGCGGAGGGCATCTGACCCTATATGGCGATTATGACGGCGACAGACCCGCGGCCGAGCGTATAACGGCCGTAGTGATGCCACCCGACGGAGAATATCTGCTCACCGCGGCCATGCTCCACTCTCTCGCCGAATGTTGTAATTAAAAAATGATGACAATGCATAACGACGAAAACGCACTGAAACTCGCTGCGACGGCATGGATGGCCGGAAGCACGCTGCGCGAACAGCGCCGGCGGCTGAAACGCTACACCTACGGCGACCAGTGGTCGGATCCGGTCAGACTCCCGTCGGGGCTGACCGTCAGCGAAGGCGAGGCAGCCGGAAACGGAGGCGAACGACCGATGACAAACAATCTCATAAGGCAGCTCGTGAAAAGCGTAGTGGGACTTTACCGGCGTGACTTCTGCCAGAATGACTGCGGCACCGACGCCACGACAGCCCGCCGCAACAGCCTGCGCGAAATGGATGCGAGAATGCTTGAAGAATTCCTGATATCGGGATGCGCGGTGCAGCGCGTGGTGGCGGAGAAACGGCTCGACGGCGAGGGGGTGTGGGTGGACAATGTCAGTCCCGAACGCTTCTTCGTCAACCGCTACCTCGATCCGCGCGGCGCCGACATAGAGGTAGCAGGGATGATCCACGAGATGAGCCTTCGGGAGCTGACCGTCAGACTCGGACGCCACGACACCGCCCGACGCCGTGCAATAGAGCGGATATATCTAAACCCTGACATAAACCGAGCTGGCCGAAGCGACACCGGCTACAGTTCCGAAGCCATAGAGGAGATGATGCGCCCCTCATCGCCCGGCCGGTGCAGAGCCGTGGAGCTATGGACACTCGAAACACGCAGCATCACACGCTGCTATGACCCGGAGAGCGGGTCGGCGTTTGCAGTAGATCCGGAGGAGGAAGCCAAACTCCGTCGCATAAACCGCCGCCGCAAATCACACCGCACCGCTACCAAACCGAACAACACACACCGACCCATCAGCTGGAAGCGCTGCGACACCCTGCGGTGGCACTGCCGGTGGATAGCCCCCGACGGCACGGTCATGGCCGAATACGACTCCCCGTGGCCGCACGGGCGGCATCCGTTCGCCATAAAGATGTATCCGCTGACCGACGGCGAGATCCACTCCTTTGTGGAGGATGTAGTGGATCAGCAACGCATCATCAACCGCATGATCACGCTGATGGAAAAGATCATGAGCGTATCGGCCAAGGGGGTGCTGCTCTTCCCCACCGACCGGCTTCCGTCCGACCTCAGCTGGGCCGATCTGGCCGATCTGTGGAGCCGACCCGGCGCCATAGTGCCCTTCAAACCGTCGGAACGCTCGTCGGAACCACGGCAGCTCACCACGTCGGGCGACTGCGGCGCCCAACAGATGCTACAGATCCAGACCTCGATGCTCGAACAGATCTCGGGAGTGAACAGCTCGCTGCAGGGACGCGACACCACCGGCAACACTTCGGCCGCCCTCTACGACGCCCGCACACGAAACGCCACCACCGCACTGATAGACCTGATAGAGGCATTCGCTACATTTGTCGACTCGCGCAACCGCCTCATCGACGGCATACAAAGCGAAACAAGAACAGAGACCTACGCCTGACAAGCAAGAAAAAACATCACATCGGCTACACTTATTTATCTGTTTTAACACGGTAGTGTCGGATTATCGCCCATGCCGTGACGTAACTTTGCATCACCCGACATCACAACCACACACCCTTTACACCTTTTTCACACGTTCAAGACTATGCCAACCACACACCGACCCAAGGATCAGACTCTATCGCCGCGCGACCGCGACTTCATAGCCGCCTGCCGCACGGTGGTGGAGTCGGCCCGCGGCGGCTCGCTCACAGCCGCCGAGATAGCCATGAAGGCCTCGCGGATGCCGGCGCCGTCGTATTATCTAAGCCATGAACAAGCCATGCGCCATCTTCACCGGCCGACGGTCAGCTCCCGTCGCCGACGTCGCGAACATCCGTCGACCGCGAGCCGCCGCGAAGAGATCGAGCGCAAAGTGGCTCTGCTGCAACAGAAACGCGGAATAGGGCGCGGCGAAGCGCTTGCCCACGTGCTTGCCGGAGGCGCATCGGGCTTCTTCATCGAGCCATCGACCGCCCTGAGGCTATATCAGCGGATAAGACAGCGGCGACGCTCCCTGCGACGCACAGAACCGATCACCTGACAGAGAACACATCACCAACAGCTCCAGAAACAATTAAGCCCCCAGACAATGACAGGAATCTCAATAGACGCAATCATATCGGAAATACTGGCCGACAACGCCCTCAGAAGACGCCTTGGCCGATCAACTCCCGGACTGCTCACCCCCGACAACCGCGAGGCGCTGGCCGTGACGGCGAGAGCTGCGGCAGCACAGACCGCAGCCAGTGCGGCGCCATACATCACCGTGGTATCCGACGACGGAGAGATCATAGCCATAGACACTCCCGAGTCGCTCAGCGACGCCGAACGCGGACTGACCGCACGCCTGATCACGCACGCCGCCGGCCGCCGGACACTGGCCGGGCTATATGCAGGCAGCGATCCGGAGATGGCCGCCTGCTACACACAGTCGGCCGAGGCGAGCGAATCGGTCATGCTCGCCATGCTTGAGCGCGCAGCCTCCGCAGGGAAAGAGCGTGCGGCAGTGATCGCAGGGCGGATATACTGACGGATATCGACAGGTGTCACTTTTCGCCGCTGGCCGCAGCCATAGCGGTTTGACGCCATACATACAGACGGTCGGAAGGCCTGACACGGGAAGGGAGAGGGATGGAGAATGCCTCTCCCTTGACCGTTTTATCGACCGGCCGGAGATCGACGCGGATCTCGCTCACGGTGGTGATCAGCGCTCCCGTGGCAGGCCCGGTGATGACGATCTCGTCGCCGACACACAGCTCGCCTGCCTCCATTATGAACTCCCCTACACCGATGCGCGGGAACCACTTCACCGCCTTGGCCGCATAATGCTTGACACGCGTGGCCGACGAACCATACTTGCCCGACCACTCTCCCAGACGCCGGCCGAGATAATAGCCGTCCCAGAAATCGCGGTTGAACACCTTGCGGAGATCGGCTGTCAGAGAGTCGACCAGCGTCCGGTCGTAGACTCCCTCGCCGCACAGCGCGCGCAGCGCGCGGTCGTAGGCACTGACCACGGTGGCCACGTATTCGGGTCCGCGGGCGCGTCCCTCGATTTTCAGCACCCTCACGCCCGCATCGGCCAGACGGTCGAGAAAGCCGATCGTACACAGATCCTTGGGCGACATGATATACTGGTTTTCGATGTCGAGCTGGTCGCCTGTCTCGCGGTCGGTGACCGTGTATGACCGGCGGCATATCTGGGTGCATGCCCCCCGGTTGGCCGACGAATTCATCTCATGCAGGCTCAGGTAGCACTTGCCGCTGACAGCCATGCAGAGCGCCCCGTGGCAGAACATCTCGATACGCACCGGCTTGCCCGACGGGCCGAGCACAGGTCGCGAGCAGATCTCGCGGTAGATGGCCTCCACGCGGTCGAGCGACAGTTCACGGGCGAGAACGACAACGTCGGCCCACTGCGCATACATCTCCACCGCCTCGATGTTGGAAATATTGGCCTGCGTGGAGATATGCACCTCCACGCCCTTGCTCCGGGCGCAGGATATGGCCGCCGGATCGGCCGCAATTATGGCCGAGATGCCCGCCTGGGCCGCAGCGTCGACAATATCGTGGAGCAGCGGTATGTCGTCGTCGTAGATGATAGTGTTGACGGTAAGATATGTCTTCACCCCCGCATGAGAGCAGAGCGATGCTATGCGGCGGAGATCGTCGAGAGTGAAATTGGCGCTCGACCGCGAACGCATGTTGAGCCCCTCCACTCCGAAGTAGACGGCGTCGGCTCCGGCCCTGATGGCCGCCTGAAGCGACTCATAGGAACCCACGGGCGCCATTATTTCAAAATCCTGACGTTTCATTGTCGGTGTATGTGCGTTAGTGATGTTCAGAAATTGATGCCGGCCTTGCGTATAAAAGCCGCAAACGACTCCGAGAAGCGTTCGTTAGACTCCCGCGGATAGCGCACCCGGGCGAATACCTGCGCGAGATTCTCAAGCGAGTTTTCCTCGACGAACCGCCGCGAATCCTCGCGGGCCTCCTTGGCAGCATACAGTTCGCGGAGACGGGAATCGGAGAAGTCCTCGTAGCTCTCCTGATGCATTATGGCCTCGACAGGCAGGCGTCCGGGATCGGCGGGACACTCGTCGGGATAGCCGACGGTCACCGTGGTGACGGGCACCACGAGCTGCGGCAGCGACAGAGCCTCGGCTATTTCGGGAGCATTATAGGTAGTGGTGCCGAGATAGCATGTGCCCAGCCCGCGGCCTTCGGCCGCCGTGCACAGCTGCTGTGCGAACATCGCCGCATCGAGCACACCGGCGAAAAACATCTGCAGATTGTCGAATCCGGCTTCGGCGCCGGAAATCTCACACCAGCGCGTGAAGCGGCGCAGATCGGCGCACACCGTGACCGCCGCCTGACATCCCTGAAGCTGCGGCTGCCCGAAGTGCATCGGAGCCAGCCGGCGCTTCATTTCGGCCGACCGCGTGACCACCGCCGAATAGAGCTGCATATTGCCGGTGGTGGGGGCATGGGAAGCCTCTTCGAACAGCTCGCGCAGAGTGTCGTCGGACAGCTGACGGTCGGAATAACGGCGCACAGTGCGGCGCCGTGTGAAAAATGTATCTGTAGGCATAAGCATCTTTTTGTCTGCAAAGTTACTCAATTATTTCGTAACTTTGCAGACCTAAAAAACACAACCCCCTCAAGCAGTGGAAAAGAACACCTACACCTACGACGAGGCCTATGAGGCCACCCTTGAATATTTCGGCGGCGATGAGCTTGCCGCCCGCGTATGGGTCAGCAAATATGCGCTCAAAGACTCCTACGGCAATATCTATGAACGCACTCCGGCCGACATGCACCGTCGTCTGGCCGACGAGATCGTGCGCATCGAGAACAAATATCCCGAGCCGATGCAGCACGAGCGCGTGACCGAACTTCTCGACCATTTCCGCTACATAGTGCCCCAGGGCAGCCCCATGACAGGCATCGGCAACAACTATCAGGTGGCATCGCTGAGCAACTGCTTCGTGATAGGCCTCGACGGCAATCCCGACAGCTACGGCGGCGTCATCAAGATCGACGAGGAGCAGGTGCAGCTCATGAAACGCCGCGGCGGTGTCGGACACGACCTCACCCACATACGTCCCAAGGGCACGCCGGTGAAAAACTCGGCGCTGACCTCGACGGGTCTCGTGCCGTTCATGGAACGCTACAGCAACTCCACCCGCGAGGTGGCCCAGGACGGCCGACGCGGCGCCCTGATGCTGACTGTCAGCATCAAGCATCCCGACTCGGAGAAATTCATCGACGCCAAGATGACCGAAGGCAAGGTGACCGGCGCCAACGTGTCGGTGCGCATCGACGACGCCTTCATGCAGGCCGCCATCGACGGCACCACCTATTGCCAGAGCTTCCCCACCGACTCCCCCGATCCGGAGATTACACATCAGGTGGATGCCGCCCGGCTCTGGAACAAGATAGTGCACAACGCCTGGAAATCGGCCGAGCCGGGAGTGCTCTTCTGGGACACCATCATACGCGAGTCGGTGCCCGACTGCTATGCCGACCTCGGCTTCCGCACCATCTCCACCAATCCATGCGGAGAGATACCCCTCTGCCCCTACGACAGCTGCCGCCTGCTGGCCATCAACCTCTACTCGTATGTCGACGGCCCGTTCACCGACCACGCACGATTCGACTTCGACAAGTTTGCGGCACACGTGGGCGCCGCACAGCGCATCATGGACGACATAATCGACCTTGAGGCCGAGAAGATCGACGCCATAATCGAGAAGATCGCATCAGACCCCGAAACAGCCGAGGTGAAGCAGACCGAGCTTGCCCTGTGGCAGAAGATACGCCGCAAGACCCTCATGGGCCGACGCACCGGAGTGGGCACCACCGGCGAAGGCGACATGCTCGCCGCGCTGGGTCTGCGCTACGGCACCCCTGAAGCGACCGACTTCTCCGAACTCGTGCACCGCTCGCTCGCCCTGGCCGCCTACCGCGCATCGGTGGAACTGGCCCGCCAGCGCGGAGCATTCGAGATCTACGACACCGAACGCGAGAAAAACAACCCCTACATAATGCGCCTGAAAGAGGCCGATCCGCAGCTCTACGCCGACATGGCCAAGCACGGACGGCGCAACATAGCATGCCTGACCATAGCGCCCACAGGCACCACAAGCCTCATGACGCAGACCACATCGGGCATCGAGCCGGTGTTCATGCCCGTCTACAAGCGCCGCCGCAAGGTGAACCCCAACGACACCGACGTCAGGGTGGACTTCGTCGACGACAGCGGTGACGCCTTCGAGGAATACATCGTGTATCATCCCAAATTCCTCACATGGATGCAGGCCGCCGGCATAGAGGTGCGTCAGGACTACACACAGGAGCAGCTCGACGAAATAACGGTCCGCTCGCCCTACTGGAAGGCGACTTCGAACGATGTCGACTGGCTTGAGAAGGTGAGGATGCAGGGACGCATCCAGAAGTGGGTGGACCACAGCATATCGGTGACCATCAATCTGCCGTCGGACGTGAGCGAGAGCCTCGTCAACCAGCTTTACGTAGAGGCATGGCGCTCGGGATGCAAGGGATGCACCGTCTACCGCGACGGCTCGCGATCGGGTGTGCTCGTATCCATCGACAAAAAGAAAGACACGGCGGGAGCTGCCACACATGTGCCCCACGCGGCCAAGCGCCCGATGGAGCTGGAGGCCGACGTGGTGAGATTCCAGAACAACAAAGAAAAATGGATCGCCTTCGTGGGTCTGATGAACGGACGCCCCTACGAGATATTCACCGGCCTGGCCGACGACGATGACGGCATTTTCTGCCCCAAGTCGGTGACCAAAGGCAAGATCATAAAGGCTGTCGACGAAAAGGGCAACAAGCGCTACGACTTCCAGTTTATCAACAAGCGCGGCTACAAGACCACAATCGAGGGACTGTCGGACAAGTTCAATCCCGAATACTGGAACTACGCCAAACTGATATCGGGCGTGCTGCGCTACGACATGCCTATCGACCAGGTGATCAAACTCGTCGGCGGACTGGAGCTCAACTCACAGTCGATCAACACATGGAAAATGGGTGTGGAACGCGCCCTGAAGAAATATCTCCCCAACGGCATGAAAGCCTCGGGTCAGACCTGCCCCAACTGCGGCCAGGAAACCCTCATCTATCAGGAAGGCTGCCTGATATGCACATCGTGCGGCACCTCTAAATGCGGATGAGGCCATGAAAGTAAGATTCCACATCCACTACCACACCCGGTGGGGCGAGCAGATAGCTGTCAGCGGCAACTGCCCCGCACTGGGCAACGGTTCCCCCGGCGCCGCACTCATCATGACCCACACCGGCGACGGCCACTGGACGGCCGAAGCCGAAATCGAAGCTCCGGCCTCGCTGAGCTACTCCTACCTGCTGATGTGCGACGGCGTCAGCCTGCCGGTGCGCACCGAATGGGGCTTGCCACGCACCATAGCGCTGCAGGGAGGGCCGCTGTCGGTCGAAGACCGGTGGCACGACCGTCCGGCCGACGCCCCGTTCTACTCCTCGCTGCTGCGCGACGTCGTCAACCGGCGTCCGACACACCCCCGCAACGACATGGCGGGCAACCTCACCCTGACCATAGAGGCTCCAACCATCGATCCGTCGCGGCGCCTGGCCATATCGGGCAATCTGCCGCAGCTCGGCCGGTGGAATCCCGAATCCGCCCTGCCGCTCGACGAC